>JAIKXQ010000049.1 GCA_024684035.1 Eubacterium sp.
AAATCGAGCACGTTGTGCTCTCATGCCTCCAGCATCTGCGCTATGCTCGCGCTTCGTTCTACGCTCCTATCGTTCGCGTTGTATGCACTGTCCGCTGCCGCGTATTTGAAGCCCGCAAGTCTTTTTTCTGATATTCAGACAAACTGTAGATGGAAAGCATCGCGAAAAGGGCAAAGTCATGCAACACGAACCATTGGAAGCTGCGGCCGGAAGCGCGAGCATAGCCGCGGGTGCGGGAGACATGTTTGAGTGCACTTTGTACGTCGCCCGAAGGGCATGAGAGCAAAGTGCACGAGTTTTGGCGGAGCACCTGCAATAAGCGACGGAGCGCTGACAACGAAGCGACAGGTGAGTGTGTATGCTTTGACCCTTTTCGCGTAATACATATAATAATCATGTATGATGTGCAGATGAAGAACGCCGGCACAGACAAAGCTATCTGCGCCGGCGTTCTTAATTTACGATGATTATATCTGTCGTAATCGGAGCATTCTCCGTCCGCTGGATAATTATATAGATTGCTTACTTACCCGCCAGCAGATAGATGAGCGGTGAATTCCAGTAGATTGCCACCTCGTTGGTGGAGTAGCTCTGGGAATTGTCCACGTAACACATTCCTGCGGGCTGTCCCTCCAGCACGGCCTTTGCGTGAGGGTCCTCGAGGCTCTTATTGGGTCCGCCCACCAGCATTCCTTTCATGGCGTTTCCGGCCAGCTGTGAGGGTCTGTGGTGAGGATTGATGGGTGACAGTGTGCCGTAGCCGGTTACAAAGCAATATCCAAGTGGATTCTTGCCCAGCAGATAACCGATCTGTTCGTGCGCCGCCTGTCTGTATTTTTCGTCTCCGGTAACATCTGAGGCCAGTTCCAGAAGCATTCCGTTGTTGGCCGCTGTCATATTTGATCCCCAGGAGAAATTCTTGCCAAGGGAACAGCCGTACGCCGACTTCTCTGTCTGCTCCAGAAGCTCATCTGCGTCTTTCAGAAGATTCTTCTTCATGGTCTCTGTTACGTCTTTCATCTCTGAACCGGCGCCCCTGATCAGGTCGCCACAGGCGTAACCTGTCATCTTGGCCCAGCCGAGTCCCATCTTCATGATGTCCGGATTCCATCTCCGGCGGATCACTTCCGCGCAGTCTTTGTCACCTGCAAGATAGAGTTCCACCGCAGCCCAGAGGATCTCATCCTCTGTTCCGTGATCCGGATATTCTCCGGTCACGATATCTGCCGGATTGGTGAAGCCTGCCGTATCTTTCGTGTCACGAATGTATTCGAAGGCTTTCTCTGCCGCAGCTTTGGCTTTCTTCGAAAAGTCCGGATCGATCTGCCGGTAGATTTCTGAGGCCATCGCCATTACCGCCGCGAAGTCTCCGGTTGCAGCAGTGGAAACCGGGGATACGATCAGCTGATCGGTTTCATCCACAGGACCGACTGTTTCCGGGAAGACTTTACACGTCACCTTGTGATAGACGCCGCCGGTCTCTTCGTCCTGCATCTTCAACATCCAGTCAAGCTCATATCTGGCCTCGTCCAAAATGTCAGGGATCTTATTTCCGCTCTCCGGAATGCCGAGCTCGTCGCTCCGGACATCATAGTCCCTGTAGGCCCACAACAGATCCGCTACTGTTTTTGCCCCGGAAACCACATATCTTCCGTAGTCACCGGCGTCATGCCAGCCTCCGCTGACATCGATTACTTTGCTTGTGCCGTAGATCAGTGCCTTCCCTGTATGGCAGGAATCATGGCTGAAGACCGATGACTGTCCCTTCACTTTCATTCCGCATCGCTGCTCATAGAGCATCCGGAGAGTGTCCCGGAACATGGCGTCATAGATATCGTTTCCGATCTCGAAGGGAGGAGTATCCTGAACTGCTGCCTCTGTGATCACATGGATATGGTAGATTCCCCTTGTCTTATAGCTGGAAAAAACACCGATCCGGACCCGCTTCTGTGCCGCCTCGTCATACCGGAGTTCGCCCAATTCTCCCTTGTACACGACTTTTCCGGTCTTGTCATTGATCAGGCTGAAGCTTCCGCCGTCTTCTGCATTTCTCACCACTACGGTCTTCACGTCATCCGGACGGAATCCGATCTGGCTGGTCACCGCATCCGGATAGGAAGGAAGTCCCGCTCCTGCTGTGGCTCCGGACACATCCTTGGCCACCAGACGAACATTATCAATCCGCACCGTGTGATCCCCCGGATCAGCGCTCATATCATCCATAAGTCCCATGTTGAAGCAAAAACGCGGTGCGGGATCCGAATCCTCCTCCATGGTGAATTCCTCTTCAAAATGCTGCATCTGCGCACCTGCATGGATGGAGTCCTCGAAATACGCGTGATAATCACCTCCGTTGAGCTGGATTCTGCAGGCCACTTTTCTGTCCACCGTACTGGACAGATCGAAACTCAGTACATAAACTGCGCCCTTATCCAGCTTGAAGCCGTCGTAGTAGACCTGGTTTCCGTAGTCTACATCGCCGCACCTCTGAATATCAACAGCCAGTTCACTATCCTGATTGCTGATTTTGCAGCTGCCGCCATTATTATAGATGGAAAAATGTCCGTTTCCACCGTCGTCAAAATTCTGATCAATGATAGCCGTCCCGGGTTCCGGCAGCGCGACACTGTCGTCCGGTCCGCTGTTCTCTCCACCGGTAATGGTTCCGGTAGCGACCTCATTCACCACATCATTATCCGCCGAATCATCTTTGTCCGAAGAGGAAGATCTCTCCACAACTTCCTGTACATAGGAAACAGATGCTGTTCCGGTCTTTTCTATACTGCATCCGGCAATTCCGCACACAAAAACCATGGCACTGATCAGCGCCGCCGCTCTTTTTCTCTTCATAAAACCCCTGTTCTACTCAACCTCATATATAACCTTCACAATGCCGCCGCTGCCGGCGGACACCGTCTCCCGCAAGCCTTCCTCCGAGAGGACAGCAAATCAGCAACGCCTGCGGATCATCTGCCATCACTCCGTAACTTTAAGAGCAATCCGGTAAAATACCGGATCATCCAGTGCCTCTTCCCAGTGCTGATACGGTGCAATCGTGCCGAAAATACTGTCTCTTGACAGCCTCATTCCGTCGGAATGCATCTCATTTGCCACGAGTATACAGTCACACTTCGGAAGAAGATCCGGATCATGCAGAAGCTTCTGCATCTTCTTGTTGGCAATCACGTTTGTCTCTGTCAAAAGGATCAGCGAATTCATCTTGTTCAGATCCTGCGAAATCTCATGACTGAGCGTGGTTCCGATATCAAGAATAATAAAATCAAAATCCTGCTTGTTGATCAACGTGCGAATCAACGCTTCTATTTCCTTGTGTGTGATGTTCATGGACGGAAGCGATTTTTCAAAAGGAAGAAGGTAGGACACTTCATCTCTTCCGATATTCTGAAGAATCGTCCAGTAGGTATCATCATCCGGATTCTTAAGTTTCTCGGCAAGTTCTTCTCCCGCATGAACATCTGACGGATAATAAACCGACATACTCTGGGTCGGATCGCAGGCAAGAAGCAGCACCTTCTGATCCAGCATCTTCAGCTTTCTCGCCAGAGCTACACAGACCAGACTCTTTCCGCAGCCGCCGATGGGTGAATACACACCCACAACTCTCGTATTCTTCTTGTTTTTCTCAACCAGTCCGCTGGCCGGCGTGTCCACGCGCAGCAGAACTCTGTCGATCTGCTCGAAGAGTTCCTCCGCCGGCATATATTTGAGAAGAACCTTCACTTCATCATGACGGGGCAGGTCGGGACGAATCTCGCGAACCATGAGGAATGTTTTTCCCACCGTATGTTCCCGCAGAAATTCTCCGTCTCCGTACGATTCTTCGTCGATGATCAGAAGATCTATATCCTGCGCCGTCGAAAAATAAGCGTCCACATAGCCGGGATCTGTAATAATCTGAATCTCGGCACTCCCGGAATACTTCCGGATCAGTTCTTCTTCATATGTGCGCAGAAAGTTGTAATCCTGATCGATGATAACAATATGACATTTCCTGTTTTCCATAGTGTTTCCTGAACCCCAAATTCTTTATTCTACACTGAAGGTGTAGTCCGCAAACCGGAGAACCGTTCCCTCTCCGATGGGAACCTCCGTGTTCGGCGCGATCCTCTGATCATTCACAAACGTACCGTTCTCACTGTCAAGATCGCTGACATAGTAATTGATCTCATTCCATCCGATCAACGCATGCACCGGGCTGACGGTATCAACCCCTGTGATCAGCCCGTCCACTTCCACCGGATCCGTGCCGATCCTGAACTTCCTGTGGCCGATCTCAAAGGTCACGGGAGCCGGTGTATTAATACTCTTCAAAATCAGACTCGCATCGTCTTCATCCCTGCCGCTCCTCTGATCCAGAGCCGGGAGAAGGCTTTCCCAGTCACCGAAAGCCCGCTCTTTCTGATAGTCAATCTGCCTGCAGACGAAGTCTCCGTCTTCCTTCTCGGAAACCAGGTCTTCCAGCAGAGCATACACTCTCTTCAGATAGATCTCACTGTGTCTCTGCTCATACGGAATCTGTGCCGGCATACAGATAAAAAACAACTCCTTCGCCGCATTCATATAAATACTCTCCGGATCCCATATTACGTTCTCGAGAGAAATCTCATCATTTCCCTCCAGCTCAATAATCCGCTCCAGAATCGACTTGCCGATCCGGCAGGCCTCGTCCAGCGTGAGCTCGTTCATCACAGAACTGATCGTCTTCATATTGTCCGGAAAACAAGCCAGTTTTACTCTCTCATTGAAGTGAATCCAGTTCACGGGAAGCAATCCCTTTTCCATCCCGGACTCCTGCAGAAACGCAACAGCCTTTCTGTCGAGGAAATCCTCAGAATTCAACAAAAACTCTCTCATATATAATCCCCGAAACTACTCTGACTGATTTTTTTACATGTTACGATAGCACTGCATCTAATGTATTTTCTTTACAGCTGACGCATCATTTCACGAATAACCTCTACCGGAAGCTGGCCCGGAGCCGACGAAACTCCCACAGTTCCAAAGGTCATCGCAGATCCCGTCACCCGTCCGCTGACTCTCGAAATCCTTCCCAGTTCACCCATGGACATGGTAACAACGGGACGGGATGTGATTTCATTTCTCTCGATGGTGGCATTCATCAGCCGCATAACATCCTTCGCCTTTTCCGGCATAACCGCAAGTTTCAGAACATCCGCATCAATCCGTTCAAGGCAGTCAAAGACCGCTTCCATCTCAGCCTTCTTCGGCGTACGCTCAAAGAAATGCGTCGATCCGATGACCGGTTTTCCGAGTCCGTGTATCTCACGGATCAGAATCTCCGGATCAATGTCCCGCTTCATTCCTTCAACATCTATCGCGGAAACCTCCGCTCTTCCTGCAGCCCATTTCAGGAGTTCCATGTATTCCTGAGGTTCCGGCTCCATCTCCCCGCCCTCAGAAGCGGTGCGATAGGTAAAGAGAACCGGAATTCCCCGCAGAATATCTGCCATGTGACGAAGCACATCGTCACATGCCCCACGATCTTTATTCTTGTCAAAAAAATCCACACGCCATTCCACAAGATCCGGCGACACCTTAACCGCATCCTCGCACTGAAGGAGAATCTCCTCCCAGGTCCGTCCGGTCACCGGAACACAGATCTTCGGCAATCCCTCGCCGATGGAGATTTTTCCGACAGCCACCGGCTCTTTTACAGCCTTCGGAGGCTTCATCATTTTCTTTTTTTTCTTTGAGCCGAAAGTCCACTCATAGAGAGACCTGCGCGGCTCCGGCCCATCATTTCCGGATTCGGAATCCTCCTGCCCGGGTGCCGGTTCTTCACCATTCCGAAGCTTTGCCTCATCCGGATCCTCATTTTCTTCGCCGACAGCTCCCGCAGCCGTACCTCTCACATTGGTGATCACTCTCTCCGGATCGATTTCTACACTCTTCAGGCAGAAATCGTCCTCATCATTGTCCACCGCCGCAAAGCCCGAATTCCCCTCTGAATCCACCGGATGTTCCTTCCGACCCACCCGGATATCATTTACAGGGGCGGATATGAGATCCAGGATATCCGAATCTCCACTTTCTCCTACTTTCTTTTCCGCCGCGGCACCGCTCTTCCCGCTGACGGGATTCGGCTTTGACGCCGGGTGAGCGGAAGCACTTCCCGGACGCGAAACCTGATTCTGTGTCGACTGCTGAGAATTGTTCTTCCTGATCCAGCCAAAAAAGCCCATCTGCATCTCCCTCTCTGCCGGAAACGGCATATTCTTAAACATCTGCCCGGGGAAATCCCGTAGCAGCTTCTCTTGAGGCCGTGTCGTCTCACGGCCTCCGGTCACGCGGTTACCCTATTGTGTATTATAATATATAATCGCCTTTCTGTCTAATTTTCACACGCCCCGCCGGCATACGCCCGAATCCCAACGGATAAACGGAAGAAGTCGCAGAGAGAACACCGGATTTGTAGAAAATTTAATCCTTTTGTGACATAATAGAAAAAATAATGAATGCAACACGGAGGTTTCTATGAACGATTCAATTACAGGGCGGACTGGCCTGACCGGACTTCTCGGAAGCCCGGTCTCCCACAGCCTGTCCCCCATGATGCACAACGACTCCTTTCGCCATCTCGGTCTGGATTACGTATATCTCTGTTTTGACGTAGGCGAGAAAGATCTGAAAGAAGCAGTAAACGGTCTGAAGATCTGCGGAATCAGAGGTTTCAACCTCACCATGCCCGACAAAAACCGAATGGCAGAACTGGCCGACTCCCTCTCACCGGCAGCCGCCCTCATCGGCGCAGTAAATACCGTGGTCAATGACAACGGCCGCCTCATCGGCCACAATACAGACGGCATCGGCTTCATGCGTTCCCTGGCAGATTACGGTTTCTCTCCGAAAGGAAAGAAAGTCACCCTCCTGGGTGCCGGCGGCGCTTCGACCGCCATAGCAGCTCAGGCCGCTTTGGACGGTGTGAAAGAACTCACCATCTTCGCCCGCCCCCAGAGCCGTTTTCACGACCGCACACTCCGGCTCGTTGAAGACATCAACCGCCAGACAGACTGCAGGTGTTCTCTGGAAGACCTGGCGGATACAAGCACACTTCGCGCCACCCTGGCAGACAGCTCCCTGCTTGTCAACGGCACCCCCGTAGGCATGGCCCCGGACACCGACGCCTGCCTGATCAACGACACCTCCATGTTTCACGAAGACCTCTTCGTCTCCGACATCATATACAACCCGAGAGAAACCAGATTACTCCGGATGGCCAAAGAAGCCGGTTGCCGCACCTCCAACGGACTCTTCATGCTCCTCTACCAGGGCGCAGAAGCCTTCCGCCTCTGGACCGGACAGGAGATGCCTGTAGACATAATCAAGGAACGTTACTTTCGTTGACGTCCGCCGGTAGACTCGTGTCTCTTCCCGCCTGAATCAGAAGACGAGCGCTGAGGCGGAATCGGCGTACGAATGTTTTGTTTCTATACATGATCCTGGTTTCTCGCAATAGAAGCATATGGAGCCGTAGCGTTCGCAGGCGGAAGAAACAAAGTCATACAGCACGAACGATAGGAGCGTAGAACGAAAGCGCGAGCACCTATCATAGACGGCGGAGCGCTGAGGACGAGAGCGACGTGTTCGTGCGTATGCTTTGTCTCCTTCCGCCGACTGCACCAAGTCAAATCACGGAATAAGAAAGAGGGTCGCCATAAGGCGACCCTCTTTCTTATTCACACTTATTAATATTACATTCAGTGATTCTGCAGGAAATCAGGAATCTGAATCTCTTTCACAGCTGTTCTCGGTGTTCTCGGAGCAGAAGGTGTCACTGCAGGCTTCGGAAGCTCAAAGCTCGGCATTTTGAAACCGGCATTTGTGAAGGAAGACTCCTTCTTCTGAGCCTCAGCTTTCTTTGTTCTCTCTACACTTCCAACCTTTGTTGTGGCATCATCAAGTCCTGTTGCGATGACAGTAATCTTGCATGTATCCGGAATAGACTCGTCATACATAGCACCAAAGATGATATTTGCCTCGTCTCCCGCAAGGTTCTGAACGTAGCTTGCAGCATCGTTTGCATCCATAAGGCTGATATCACCGGAGATATTGATGATGACATTGCTTGCGCCGTTGATGGTTGTCTCAAGCAGCGGAGACTGAACAGCTTCCTGAACTGCCTCCAGCGCCTTGTCGTCTCCCTTGGAGGATCCGATACCAATGTGCGCCATTCCCTTGTCTTTCATGACAGTCTGTACATCGGCGAAATCCAGGTTGATCAGAGCCGGTACGTTGATCAGGTC
The DNA here is from genome assembly GCA_024684035.1 of Eubacterium sp. Lineage (GTDB taxonomy): Bacteria > Bacillota > Clostridia > Lachnospirales > Lachnospiraceae > Bilifractor. The sequence continues at coordinate 8,286 of JAIKXQ010000049.1, forward strand.
TGTGATTCCCTGAACTGCCTCCTGAAGAACCTCGTCCGCTTTGCGGAGTGCCTCCGGCATCGTAGTACGACGGTCTACGATCTCGAGAAGCTTGTCATTGGGGATTACGATCAGTGTATCCACGTTCTGTTTGAGCTTATCAATTCCGGAAAGGGCATTTGTCATACGTGTCTTCGCCTCAAAGCGGAAAGGCTTTGTGACAACTCCGACCGTAAGGCAGCCCAGCTCTTTTGCGATTCCGGCAACGACCGGAGCAGCTCCGGTACCGGTTCCGCCACCCATACCACAGGTGACGAATACCATGTCCGCACCCTCGATGAGCTTCTTGATCTCCTCAACGCTCTCCTCTGCAGCTTTCTCGCCAACTTCCGGCTTCGCGCCGGCGCCCAGTCCCTTTGTGACTTTCTCGCCGATCTGAAGAACTGTCGGTGCCTTGCAGAGAGTCAGTGCCTGCTTATCTGTATTTAAACCGACGAATTCCACACCACCGATGGATTCGTCTACCATTCTGTTTACCGCATTGTTGCCGGCTCCGCCGACGCCGATTACGACGATTCTTGCAGATGAATCTGCTTCAGTAGTCATAATTTCTAACAAAGTGTCTCCTCCTTCATTGGCTTGCGCCCGGTAATATATCCTCTCCTCCTGCATCGACGCCGGAAAACAGCGTCATCCGGAACAGAGATCGTCTCCGCAGCTCCTGTGCGCGAAACGCCCGCAATGGCATTCTCACGGTACAAACACAGGCCTGTGCAGGGTTTGTTCAATTCCATACCCTATATAATATATTTTATCTGCAAAATATTCAACTCTTTTTGGGATTTTTTAACCTTCTTCCACGATCACGAGGCCTCCGGTTCCGTCTCCCTCCGGATAAAAATCTGAACTTTGCTGTCCGGTATCAACCATATTCTGACCGCTTCCGTCATCCCAGGTATCAGATTCCCAGCTCTGGTCCTCGCCTGTGCCGTCCTCCGTCCAGGTCTCCACATTCTGTCCGTCTGAAGCGCCCGCGTCACCGCCCTGTGCATCCCATCCGCCGGTCTCTGCTTCTCCGGAATTCTCTCCGGTTTCTTTGCCGTCTTCCGTAGAATCCTTCTTTGGCTTATCTACAATGTTGTTTTTCTTCTTGTACCTGGCGATTTTTGCTTTCTCTTTCTCGAAGACGATATTTACGGTCTCATCCGTATACGTCTCCAGGTGCAGGGTACCCTTCATTCCGCCAAGCTGAGGGAAAATCGATGACATTCTGGAGATCTTGTCTTCCAGAAGATTGTCTGAGCCGAGATTCACCACGATATCCCCGCAGTGCAGGCTGATGTCCGTTCCGTTTTCGACACTGATATAATCCGGTCTGATTCCGAACTTATTGATCACTTTCTTGAGTGCCTGAATATAATAGAAGATTTTTTCATTCTTGACTTTGATCTTCGATCCCTTCGTCAGTTTCTGATCTGTAAGTCCGGTAACCAGCGGAAGTTCCGCGAGAGCCTGTTCATAGGTTTTTCCCTCCACAGCGTTTCCGTCAGAATCGACGGACTGTGCAGTCAGCTCTTCCTTCCGGCTGTTCTTTCGCTCGGCAGCCGCCTTCTCTGCTTCCTCTTTCTGCCTCTGCTCCTCTGCTTCCGCTTCTTCCTGCTTCTGTCTCCTGGCTTCTTCCACCTCTTCGAGGGTGACATCCGGCGTTCCGTCGCCGTTGATATCGACCAGAGCCACTCCACCTGCGGTTACGTCCGGTTTTCCGTCTCCGTCGCTGTCCGCCAGCCAGATGCCGTTGGCATCCGTCTCCGGCATTCCGTCGTCATCCAGATCCACCAGCGTCGGCGTCATATCCTTATAAACCGCCGCGTCCTCAACCGTAACCGGTGTATCAGACGTCGAGGCGACAGCCGCCGCCAGCTCCTCCTCTTCGTTGACGATGACCATGGGCGAGTCTGTCTTTCTCACCTCCAGGACAACGCCCTTGAGATCAAAGTAGTAGTCCTTATCCCCCACCTCGACGTAGCCGATGGGACTGTTTTCATTCACCCGAAGTACTACCTTGTTGATTCCGGCGTATTCGATATCAATCGAATTGATCAATGCTGATTTTTCCGGAACCACCGTCTTTCGCACCTTACAGAGATACAGAGAGTTCCTGCTCCAGAAACCGCCGTCGAACACCAGCTTTCTGATCTCATCTTCCCTGACCCACACATTGCCCGTCACGGTCGCGTTCCCATCCGTTACATGTGTAATCGCCAAAAATGAGAAGACCAGCAGCGCCAGTGTACACAGCGCGCCGAAAACAATTCTCGATTTTTTTCTTCGTTTTTTCATGAATCAGCTTCACTCCATATTGTGAACATACTCCTTGAACATGTCTCCGCGCTGCTCATAATTGTCAAACTGTCCCCAGCTTGCGCAGGCCGGTGAGAGAAGTACCGCATCGCCTTCCACTGCATGAGCGGCACAGGCTTTTACAGCCTCCTCCAGATTGTCACAAAAGGCAATCTTCTCCTTCGGGAAGCCCAGGCGCTCTGCTGTACCGGCAATCGTCTGCGCCGTCTGTCCGATCAGCGCGAAAAACTTCACCTTGCCGTCAAAGGCGTTGATCCAGTCATCAAAGGGGAGCTGTTTGTCAAAGCCTCCGCCGATCAGACAGGTAGGGCGATCCATCGCCTGTATACCCTTGATGGCCGCATCCGGATTCGTGCCCTTGGAATCATTGTAATAGCGCACACCCTTCTTCTCCTCCACGAACTCGATTCTATGCTCGACTCCGCGGAACGCACAGATGGTGCGGCGGATGCTGTCCATCGGTACTCCGGCAAAATAAGCCATGGCAACCGCAACCATCACATTTTCAAAGTTGTGAAGACCGAGAAGCTGAAGATCTCCGGTTTTCACCACGTCAATCACTTCTCCTCCGTCTTTTAGGCGAATGGTATCCCCCTCCAGATAGATTCCGTTTTCAAGCGCTCTTCTGCTGGAAAAAAAGATCACCTTCGCATTTACTTTTTCCGCAAAGTGACGAAGCACCTCGTCCTCATAGTTCAGCACACAGCAGTCCTCTGCCGTCTGGTTCTCCGTGACTCTTGCCTTGCAGCGAATGTACTCCTCCATGGTATGATGGCGGTTCAGATGGTCTTCCGTGATATTTGTCAGCGCACTTGCCACCGGATGGAATTCCTCAATGGTCTCCAACTGGAAACTGCTGACTTCCGCTACGGTCCAGGCCTTTTCCGTCTGCTGAAGAACCACGTCCGTGTAAGGTGTTCCGATATTGCCCACTACATATACTTCCGGATAGTAATCCTTCATAATCTCACCGAGGAGAGTAACCGTGGTTGTCTTTCCGTTGGTTCCGGTCACCGCAAGCACTTTGCCCTTTCCGATCCGGTAGGCAAGCTCGATCTCTCCCCAGATCGGAATCTTCTTCTCTTTGAATTTCTCGACAACCGGAAGATCACAGGGTACACCCGGGCTCATAATCACCAGATCAAGGGTGTCCATCACTTCCTCCGGAAGATCTCCGAGAATAATCTCTACGTTCTCTCCGATCTTGTCCAGAATTGTCTGCGGATCCACCTTTGTATTGCCGTCATAGATCACCGGCTGCGCCGAACGCGCGAGAAGCAGATGCGCTGCTCCGATTCCACTTTTTCCCGAACCAAATACCAGTACTTTTTTATTTGTAAGTTCCATTGTTTCTCCCTCTCGTATAAACTCTTTACTCTGACAAACGCTGTTTTGCCGTCGTTTGCTTTGTCATTTATAACCCACAGAATCCGGAACCACCGGTCCCGGATTATCGTAAAATTATTGTGGCAGTTTCAGCTTTTTGTTCTCCCTGAATCCCGCCGGCTGCTTCGCTTAAATCATCAGGAAACTGAGCAGTGCGGTGAGTATAGAGAACACAGCCACGATCCGGACTTCGGACCAGCCGCAGAGCTCAAAATGATGATGAATCGGTGTCATCTTGAAAATTCTCTTTCCGTGTGTGAGTTTGAAGTAGCTCACCTGCATAGCCACGGAGAGAAGTTCAAAGGCATAAATAAAGCCCACAATCGGTATGAAAAGCGGCATTCTCATCATGTAGGCAGCACCGGCGACAAAACCGCCCAGTGCCAGGGAGCCTGTGTCTCCCATAAAAATCTTCGCCGGATATGCGTTGAAGAGAAGAAAACCCATCAATGCTCCGACAACCGCAAAGGTAATAGAAGTGATTCCACCGTTCGTCTTCATGGATACAATTGTGAAAAACAGCGCTGTCACGATCGTCACCGTAGAGGCAAGTCCATCTACGCCGTCCGTAAAGTTGACACCGTTTACCGTTGCGAGAATCACGATGAAAGCAAAAGGAATTGCGAACCAGCCAAGGCTGATGGTTTTGCCGTTCGTAAACGGAAGAATCATCTCGATAGACACTCCAGCCACCTTCACAAGGTAGACCAGGAAGCCGCCGGTCACCACAAACTCAAGGATCAGTTTCTGCCATGCAATAAGGCCGTCAGATCTGTGAAGCACGACCTTGAGGAAGTCATCCAGGAAACCGATCACACCGAAACCGAAGATCAGGATCAGCATCGGGCCGATCGCCGGGTTTTTCCATACATAGATCAGGGATACAACGAGGATTCCGGCCAGAATAGCCAGGCCTCCCATGGTCGGCGTCCCTTTCTTCTTCAGATGGGACTTCACGCCCTCTTCGCGTTCCGTCTGATCCACCTTATTTCTGGTAAGAAAAGGAATGAGTAAGCCGGTAGCCACTGCCGTGACAATAAACGCAAGAAACATCGGAATTACATCAGTCAAATTTAAACTCATTGTTCCATCTCCACTCTCATTTTTCCGGCGCAGAGCGCCTTTTTCCGCTGAAAAAGCATCCGCGTCCTGCGGACCTTTTGTCTCACCGGGAAGCCAAAGGATCATCCCGTGGGATGAATCAGCGTTCACTTAGTTATCCCACAGAATGTCTTCCTTGTCAAATTTCTGCTGTGTTCCCGTGAACACGGGCGCTCTTCAAAAAGAAGTTTGTCACTCTCCGCCGGAATTATCCTGCCACAGAGTCTGCTCCAGAGTTCCTGCAGTTCCTGCGTCTCCTCCGGTGATTGCATCCGTGTTCATCACACCGTTTTCCGCAACGCTCTGCCCGGAGTCTGTTCCCTCTGAAGTCTGCGTTTCCGCGGCTGTTCCGTCATCCTGTCTCTGTGAGAAGCCCTTCTTGTTTCCCTTGATGGTTGTCTTCGAATCTTTGCTCGGAACAATTCCGTTGGCAAGGGTGAGATACTCATGTCTGAGCAGTAGGCCGTTTGTCACCTTTGTGGTGTCCACATTCGTGGTATCATATCCCTCCTCGTCCGGGAATATATGCAGATACGGAAGAAGATCCACCATGATATTTCTCGCAATACTCATGGCATATATTGTTGTTTCCTGAGCCTCAATGTTCGGCTCATCCACTGTCACATACATGCAGACCTGCGGATTCTCCAGAGGTGCAAAACATACAAAGGAGAGCACGTATTTGCCGTTTCCACGGGGCTGTTTCTCCGCTGTACCGGTCTTGCCGCCCATGGAATATCCCGGAATCTTTGCCACATATCCGGTACCCTCCGGACTCATTACCATGCCCATACCCTTGCGGATTTCAGCACTGACAGCCTCTGTATTGGTCCGTCTCTCAAGAACCGGCTCTATACTCTGAATCACCGAACCGTGTTCATCCGTGATCTCTTTGACCACATGGGGCTTGTAGTAGTAACCGCCGTTGATGGCCGCACAGATGGCCGCGGTCTCCTGGATCATCGTACACTCGAGACCCTGGCCGAAAGAACATACGGCCAGATCGACAGGCCCCATGGTCTCGGCTGTGAACATAACACCGCCGCTCTCTCCGGGCAGGTCAACGCCCGTCTTCATTCCGAAGTTGAACGAATTTGTATATTTCAAAAAATCTGTTTCTCCGAGCTTTGAAGCAATTTCCATCATGGCGCTGTTGCAGGAATACTTGATTGCCTCGCACACTTTCAACTGGCCGTGGCTTCCCTCACAGGCGATGTATCTGTCCTCCACCTGCCGCCCCCCGTCACAGTACAGATTCGTATCTGCCGCTATGGCACCGGTGGACATACCCGCTGCTGCGGTAATGGGTTTAAAAACCGATCCCGGCTCAAAAGGCTTGTTGATACAGAAGTTTCCCCAGAGTTCCGAGAGTTTGTCTCCCATATCTTCGTCGCTCATTTTTGCCAGTTCCGACTTTGTGCAGAAGGGCGTCAGATCTCTCGGGTTGTTCAGATCATACCAGCGATCCGAATCCATTCCCAGTACTTCGCCGTTATTGGGATCCATGACAACCACGCCCACAGCCTTGGCGCCGTCGTTCCCGCCATCGTTTTCTGCCATCTCATCTTCATAATTCTGCAGGGCGTTGCGGATAATCTGCTGGACATTTATGTCTATGGTTGAAACCACATTTTTTCCCGCAGTCGCCGGTACAATGGTCTGCTCCACATCCGCGTCGGCGTTCAGATAGCCGTACTGCCGCCCGTTAGTACCGCTGAGGGTATCATTGTAATATCCCTCAATTCCCCAGTCGGCGGTTTTGTCATCGTAGGTAAAACCGATGGTATCGCAGGCCAGGGAACCCATTGGGTAGGATCTGGCGTAATCTTCTTCCAGCCAGATTCCTCTGACATTGCGCCGCTCATCCAGCTTTGCCTCCACCTGAACGGTCAGAGCATCTCCGCTGGATGTCTTCCCCAGTTCTTTCTCAAATTTTTCCCTGAGTTTTACCCAGTCCTCTTCTTCAGAAGGGCAATAGGCGTCAAAGGCTTTCTTTTCAGTCACCGAGTAGCCTTTTTTGAGACTGTAATACCGGTTGTCCGCATTCTTCGGATCCTCGATAATCGCCCTCACCTTATCCTCGTCGAGACCAAAGATCTTGTGAATAGCCTTGATGGTCGGCTCCAGGTATATCTTTTCCTGCTTTGTATAGGCTTTCCCGCCGGAATCCCTTTTAGTCACTTCCACCAGCGTGTTGACATCCGTGACATCCAGCATGAGGTTATAGGATTTTGTACTCGTCGCAAGAACCGTTCCGTTCCGGTCTGTGATATTTCCACGCTGAAAAGGGATGATCTTTGTCTGGTAGGACTGTTGCGCCTGCGCCATTACGATTCTCGAATAGCGCTGACCGTCCGTAGCATTGATTCTCGCAATGTAGACGCCTAAGCAGAACATGAGCGCCACAATCAGGGCAAAAATCATTTGCAGTCTGCGTTTGGATCCCCGGCTGAATCTTTTCGCGCGCATCCGCCTCTGCCGGCGTTCCTCCTTCTTTTTCTGATATTCACTGTACTTCTTTGACTTCTTCACTTCCGTCACCTGTAATTCACTGTATATGCAATGAAGAACGCCATGGGCGTTCTTCATCATAATATCTTTTCAGTTCCTGATCACGCCGGCGTCATTCTTCCACACTCTCATACTGACGCACATAACAGTCATCGTCAGTATCATAGTAGCGGATCTGCGACTCTGCCGCGTAGTGCATCCCCAGCTTGTTCAGTGCCGCATCCTTCACCTCTTCCATCGTCACAGAAGAAATAACCTTCTGATATTCAGCCTCGTTATCTTCCTGGATTTCTCTCAACCGGGTTTCCTGTCCGGCAATACTCTCATTCAGAGAAATCAGTCTGGAACGGAGTTGAAGATAGCGGATACACATCACTACCATCGCTGCGCAGAGAAGAAACGTAATAATTACGTGTCCCAATCTCGGCCGTTCCGCACGGGAGTGGTTCTTTCGTGTCCGTACACTGACCCGGGAATCAACGGAATCACTCTCCGTGATTTCATCGTGGTCGTCAACGGCCCATTCCAGAATAGCACTTCCCTCCTCGGAGTAGCCACGAATGCGTTCTTTCCTGTCCGATCTTTTCTTTGTCGAATTTACCCTTCGTCTTGCTTTGGATCTCGCTGTATTAGATTGTCGTCTGGCCATTCACGTCACCCCCGGAATCGGGAACTCTTTTCCGCTCGAACACCCTGAGCTTTGAGCTCTTTGAGCGGGGATTGAATTCCATCTCTTCTGCTGTCGGTACAATAGGTTTTCTGGTGACTGTGGATCCCTTCGACTTCTTTCCACAGACGCAAACCGGAAACTGAGGCGGGCAGATACAGGGATTTTCATTCCTGCGGAAATTATTCTTCACGATGCGGTCTTCCAGTGAGTGAAAGGTAATCACACACAATCTTCCGCCGTCATTCAGAATATCAATCATGCCGTCCAGCGAATCCTTCAGTACGTCCAGTTCCGCATTCACTTCGATGCGGATTGCCTGAAACGTGCGCTTCGCCGGATGCCCTCCGTTTGCCCTGAGTTTTGCAGGGATCGCTCCCTTGATAATCTCAGCCAGCTCCCCCGTCGTCTCGACCGGTTTCTTTTGCCTCTCTAAACAGATATGCTTTGCAATGTTCTCAGCAAATTTCTCTTCGCCATAATCTCTTATGACCTGATACAGCTTTTCCTTTGTGTAGCTGTTTACAACATCGTAGGCGGAGAACGGTTGTCTTCTGTCCATTCGCATGTCCAGTCTCGTGTCCTCCCGATATGTAAAGCCACGCTCTGCAGTGTCCAACTGGTATGAGGACACTCCAAGATCCAGCAGAATGCCGTCCACGGATGTTACTCCGATCTCGGCCAGCATCTGAACCATGTTGCGATAGTTTCCCCTCAGGATCGTTACCCGATCCTTGTATTTCGCAAGACGAGCCTGAGCTGCCCTGATCGCATCTTCGTCCTGGTCGATTCCAATCAATCTACCACCGCCGGATAACCTCTTGCATATTTCATATGAGTGACCGCCACCACCCAGGGTGCCGTCCACATAAATTCCCTCCGGCTTAATCGCCAGATGATCAATGGTCTCTGTGAGTAGTACAGATTTGTGTTTGAATTCCATAATCCCTGCTCCCGATAATCAGATATTTATTCCACTATCCCGCAGACTTTGTGTAATGGCATCCATATCATCAAAACTATGTGTCTTACCCCAGCGATCTTTGTCCCAGACTTCGATGTATGACAAGGTACCTGCAAGTATAACATCTTTTGTGAGGCCGGCATATTCCCGAAGCGTTGACGGCACGAGAATTCTCCCCTGTTTGTCCAGCTCACAGTCTGTGGCTCCATTGACAAGAAAACGGACGATATTTCTTGCGTCCGCGCTGCTTGTAAGCGGTAAAGTAGCGAGTTTTTGCTCAAGGATATCCCACGCACTCTGCGGATAGATTGCAAGACACCTGTCCATTCCCCTTGTAAGGACAAACTTCTCCCCAAGTTCATCCCTGAATTTGGACGGGATAATCACTCTACCCTTGCTATCGATTGTGTGATTAAATTCTCCCTTGAACATGGACCCCTTATCCTTCGATGTTCCTGCGTTTGTTCACCACATTCTCCCCAGATTGTGATGTTCTCCCCACACAGTTTCACTTTTCCCCACTTTTTACCACTTATGATGCTATTTTAGAACACAGAGGGGTCAAAATCAACCTTTTCTCCAGATTTGAAACTAAAAAAATAAGCCCGCCCCGAGGGGCTAGGCTTATCTTGTGTCTCACTTTTTTATGACCACAGCATATTGTCCGACGTCCTGATAAATCTCTTCAAAAGCCGCTGCATTACGGATCACCATACCCTCCAGAGGGTCGCTGACCGTGACAGTTTCATCGTTTTTGTCGTATCCGCAGAGCACCACACAGTGCTCTGTAATGTACCAGGGATAGGTTTTTCCTCCAAAAGTGGAGGATTCGCCCTCAATTTCCACCGGTGTCATGTACATACTGTGCCACACCATAACCGGAAGCCCCTGATCAATATATCCATAGAGTTCATCCATGGAGGCACCGCTGACATCCACTGCCTTCCAGTCACTCTTCCGGGCTTTGAGATAGGCATTGGCCGCCTTTACGATTCCGGGCGGGTAGATTCCGGCGCCCTCTTCCGAAAAAGGACTCCCCACATAACTGCAGGCCATGTCATCTCCATAAGGAAGATATTCCTCCGCGATGGTTGTCTTGTCCAGGGAAAAACCGAGACTCTGAAGAACGATCGTAAGGGAGACCGCTTCACAGCCCGTGGGCAGTTCCGGCAGCTGCAGAATCTCCGGCACCTCCACCGAGCCCCGGTCAGAATCCTGCAGATAGTAGCGGGTACTGCCGATCAGCGTCTTCTCAGTGCCACTGACTGCATAGGCCTCTGTCAGATAGAGACCATCACTTGGAAAACTGTCCCGGTCCACAGTCACTCTCCAGACGCCGTCATCCCCTCTGTCCACCATCTCGCTTGCAGGGGAACCGGCAGCAGCTCCCGCCTTCTCCGGTTCCGCCGTCTCAATCCCGGCAGCACTCCGGCAAATCATTTTTTCACATCTGGTGCAGAATTCCACCTGTTTCGCATCTTGAACACCCACCAGACAGACTTCTCTTCTTTTTTTTCCGAAGTCCAGCTTCGAATAAAGCATCTCTCCCAGAAGGATCTCCCGATCCGCCTGTTTACTCTGCACAGCCGTCACTGTCCCGTCGGCAGCCTCCGTGTAGACAAGGGCTTTTGCGTGGTAACTTCCGCTGAAAAAATCATGCCGGCGCACATTTCCGGTTACCTGATACTTTCCTTTGCCCCGCTTGAAGGCCGTATAGGTAAAGGGATAGGAGTCCCCGTCGTTCCAGACGGAGAACTGTACCTTGATGACATTCTTTTCCTTTGTTATGCATTTCAGAGAGAAGGTTCCGTCAATGCCGTTTACATCATTAAACTTCAGACTCGTACGATGCTTGCTGTCTTCCTTCAGCTTCACCTGCGACTTTCCGTCATCCTGACCGAGATCCTCTGCTTCCAGTGGTGTTTCACCACTGTCCTTCCCGGGCTTATCCTCCCCGGCATTTCCGGTTCCTGCGCTTCCCTGGCTCCAGGTTTCTGCGTTTCCACCGTTCCAGTCCCCTGTGTAGCCGCCATACCAGCCGCCTTCGCTCTCATAGTTCCAGCCGCCGGACGTCTCGCCGTAATCCGCGTATCCGCCGGCTCCGGTACTGTCGCCTTCACCGCCGGAAGTCCCGTCATTTCCTTCCGCCGGATTCTCGACGCTTCCACCTCCCGGGTTTCCGCCGTCATCAACACCTGTGCTCCCACCTGTTCCGGAAGGGTTCTCCTCTCCTCCCCCGGTTTCTCCGGCCGCAGGCTGGACTTCCATGTTCTCCGCGTATGCCCTGTTTCCTGTACCAAGGGCAAGCACTCCGCAGAGCACTGCCGCTGTCATCATCTGTCTGATTTTTCTTACTTTCATCATTAACCGCCAGACCGCCTTGCGATCCGGCTCCCGTTTCATTTTTTGTTGCAATCGTGTGAATTCTGCCGCCGTTTTTCACCGGCAACAGCTCTTTTTATCATATCAGTATCAGATTCTTCTCATCTCAATGTAATCAAACTTCAGCCCGACCTTGGTGACTTTACAGCACATTCTGTAGCGTCCTTTTTTCAACCGGAACCTGGCAAATTTGTGACTGAAGACCTGATCGGTCATCTCACCGGACATGGTAAACATGGGCGCATCTTCTCCGTTCACCGTAACCACAGCCGCACTCTGGGCGGTTCTCAATGCCCGGAAGGAGGCCGCCCCGATCACATGGAACATACCGTCTTCCAATACTTCAAAGACGTTGCCGTCGTTCTCATTTACCGTGAAGCGGATCACACCCCCGGCGTTTTCTACAGCCGCCGGTGCTTCTTCCGCAAGGGAGGCGTCCGGTTCATAGGAATAAATGGGACTTCCCTGATAAATCTCCCTGTTCATGCAGGGTGAGTGAAGCAGGAAGCCGAGAATATTCCGGGCGCAGCGCTGAAGCTCCGCGATCGTCAGCCTTCCGCTGTCGAGATACTCATCCAGATTGTCATTCCACGCATTGGTCTCCGCGCCGTCGTTGTTGACGCACATGTAGAGATCATTCTGCGCCCGCACCATGGACGCTGTATCCGTCACATTCTCCTCGCCGCCCTCGTAGACGTCGTTGATGTAGGTGAACCAGTCGCTCATCACCTGGCCGGTGTAGCCCCACTCATCCCGGAGGATCTTCGTCGTGAGCTCATAATTCGCGCAGGCATGATGTCCGTTCAGCATATTATACGCAGTCATCACGGAATTTGCCCCGTTTTTCACAGCCATCTCAAAGGCCTTCAGATAAATCTCACGGAGCGCCCTTCCGGAGACGATGAAATCTCCCGTCCGGCGGGCAAGCTCCTGGTTGTTGCAGGCCAGATGCTTGATGGTCGCATCCGATCCGCCCTTCTGAATTCCGGAGACACAGGCACAGGCAAAGATTCCCGTCAGATAAGGATCCTCGGAAAAATACTCGAAGTTTCTTCCATTCAGAGGATGGCGGTGAATATTCATTCCCGGTCCCAGCAGGGTATCGATTTTCTTTTCGAAAAGTTCTTTTCCCTCTTCCTCATAGAGTTCTGTGACAAGTTCCGGATTCCAGGTGCAGGCAAGCAGCGTACCGATCGGCATCTGTGTAGCCTTCTCGCCGTTGTCCTGACGGATACCGGAGGGTCCGTCCGAACAGCATCCCACGGGTATTCCTTTCTCCAGAAGAGAATCCGACACTCCGCCGAAACAGGATGCTGTTCCGGGAGTCACCTTCGCCGAACACATTCCTTCGCCGCGGACAATCGTCACCAGATCCCCTCGACTGAGCTGACCAAGGAAGGCATCCATGGAAACGCGGCCTTTCCTGACGTCCATGAGCTTGTACCCTTTATCCCCGGTCATGGGAATCTCCTCAGGCATTGCCTCCTGAATCTCACGGTAGAGATCCGTGGTTCTCAAAGGTACCGGCGACCATGTTTTCTCAAAAGTGCCGTCTTCCTTCCGAACCGGGCGGAGTCTGTCAAAGGCAAGTTCCGGAGCGCAGGCCTCGGATAACTGTTCCAGACGGATGGTTTCCGTTACCGTATAGCCCTCCTGTCCTTCCGGGAGTACCTCTGTCACATTCCGGACGCTGGTTCCCACATAGAAGCCGTATCTGCCCGCTTCCAATACCCAGGCATTTCTGTATCCGGCGACACCGGAGTCATCAAAGGATGCCATGCAGGAAACCGGGAATTCCAGTTCCAGATCCGCGTTCTCCCCCGGAGAGAGAAGCTCCGTCTTGGCAAAGGCCGCCAGCTGCAGAACCGGCTGTCCCAACGTTCCCTGTGGCGCGCTGTAATAGACCTGTACCGTCTCTTTTCCTTTGTAAGCGCCTGTATTGGCAACCTTCACCGTGATGCGAATCACATCAGAAGCAGCACCTTCGTCCCCCTTCCTGATTTCACAGCGCATCTTTTGGAGTGCGAAGTCCGTGTAGGACATGCCATAACCAAAGGGATACAATACCCTGTCTTTTGCAAAAGTTTCAAAATAACGGTAGCCAACGTAAATATCCTCTTTATAAAAACTCTTCTCAGGATCGGCAAAGTTTGCGTCCGACGGATAATCTGCAAGATCGATGGCAATGGTATCCGTGAGTTTACCACTGGGCGTCACCCAGCCCGAGATCACATCGGCAGCCGCCAGGCCGCCCTCCTGTCCTCCCTGCCACACATAGAGAACCGACTTGATATGCCCAAGATATGACGGATCCTTCAGGAAATTCATGTCGATGATATTTGCCACATTCAGCAGAAGCACCGTATTTTCGTATTCAGCAGTGACCAGCCGGAGCATCCGTTTCTCTTCCTCTGTCAACAAATACCCGCCGGGCGCGTTGATGTTATCCACATCTTCTCCTGCGGTACGTCCGATCACTACGACGGCCTTGTCACTGAACGTCCTTGCCTTGCGGACGATCTCCTCCGTCAGAGGCATTTCTTTCTGAAACCAGGGCTCTGCCGCCCAGCCGCCGCCACCGTCGTCGAAGGGGTTCTCTTTTACCCAGGCCTCGTAGACCGCCGCAAGTTCCTCATTCACTTCCAGGTTCTCCTGTGCCCGGAGACCGTCGATCAGATTGATCTTCCTGGCCACATGGACAGCTCCGCCGGATCCGGTTCCGCTTCGATAATAATCGATCTGGATTCTTCCGAAGACAGAGACCTTCCCGCCATCCAGAGGCAGCAGGTGATCCTCGTTTTTCAACAGTACTGCCCCCTCAGCCGCAACCTCACGGCATTTATCAAAAAATCTCTGTTTCTCTTCCACTTTATACATTCGCTTTACCTCCTGTGACTGCCCACACAGTGAACACCCGCTCAATCATTACCAGATCATCTTATCTATCGCACAATGAGCGCAATTACCGTGTTTTTCTATCATTCTTCCCTGCCGGCGGTTCCGTTCAACACATTTTGAAGCACACTTTCGTGAGCTGCCTTCTCGAAGCCATCCTCCAGAGGAGCCAGCTCTACTTTTCCGTATCGCCTCTCCAGAGCTGTCTTCAGAAGATGATCACAGAATTCCGGGTTCTTCGGAAGAACCGGTCCGTGACTGTAGGTGCCGAACACATTCCTGTACCGGACGCCCTCCGTGCCGTCTTCGCCGTTGTTTCCGTATCCCTTCAGGATTCTTCCCAGGGGTGAAACTCCATCACCCAGATACGTCCGGCCGCTGTGGTTCTCGAAACCGACCACAGCTCCGCCGCCGGATTTGGCATCCAGCTCAAAGGCATAGTTTCCGATCATCCGGACATCTCCGCCCTTTGTATAAAAATCCACGGCTCCGAGAAACTCGCAGCGCACGCCCTCGTGGGTCTCATAGTAGTGTCCCATCATCTGATAACCACCGCAGATGCAGAGAAAGGTTTTTCCGTCCTCGATGGCTTCCCGGATCTCATTTCCTTTTCCGGCTTTCAGATCCTCCAGCAGAACCTCCTGTTCAAAGTCCTGTCCGCCGCCGATGAAGAAGAGATCAAAATCCGAAAGCTTTGTCTGATCTCCCAGGCCGACCTTCGCGATCTCCACGTCAATTCCTCTCCACTCCAGCCGCTTCTGCATACAGCGGATGTTTCCGCGATCCCCGTACAGATTCAGCACCTCCGGATAGAGATGACAGATTTTCAACTTGCTCATATCTTCTCCCTCCTTCAGCCTTTCCAGAATTCCGCTTTACCAGTCACCGCCCCCAGAGCTGCTCGCAGCGAGAGCATGGATGTATAGTTCGGAAGAATGAAAACCGGAACCTCACTCTTCCTCATTTTTTCAATCAGCACATCGTTGTTCGCGGCGATTTCGATATCCGCCTCAGAGGCATCGCCGTATTTCAGACGGAGCTGCATATCCTCCGCCCGGTCTCCCATGACATAGGCATGTTTCAGATGAGGATCCTGACATACCATCTCGAAATCCGCATCCCAGATCCAGGAGATGTCATGTCCGTCCGCTGTCCTGTCATTGAGGCAGAATACCGCCTGGTAATCCTCCCCGAGGCCGGCCAGGTAACTGAGTGCCTGATTACAGCCGGCAGGATTTTTTACAAGAATCATCTGCACCGGAACACCGTCCAGATCAAAGGTCTCCATACGACCGAAACTGCTGCTGACATCTGCCAGAGATCCGATGATCTGCTCTGTCTCAAAGCCGGCGGTGCGGTAGGCACAGATTGCAGCTACAGCATTGTAGAGATTGTAGACTGCCGGAAGGCCGACGGTCACATCCCTTTTCCCGGTTCCGAGCCGCATCTCTACCTCCATTCCCCTGGAGGAGGACTTCTTAATCTGTTCTACTGCCACTTCTGTGTCCATTCTCCGGTATCCGCACTTCGGACAGCTAAAGCCTCCCAGGTGCGCATAGGTATGGTAGGAATACTCATACTCCGTTCCGCAGCGGATGCAGTATCTCGCATCGGAGATCTCTACATTGTCCTGGTCTCCCACCGGAGTGTCCAGTCCGTAGTAGACCACAGGATTCGGTGCATCCAGCGCAAGAGAGGCCACCAGCGAATCGTCCGCATTCAGACAGAGGACAGCTTCCGGCACCAGATCGATTCCCTTGCGGATCTCATCTCTGGTGTGCATAACCTCTCCATACCGGTCCAGCTGATCCCTGAACAGATTTGTAACCACAATGACCTTCGGCCGGATCTTCGGCACCACCTGCTTCAGTGCACCTTCGTCACACTCAATCACCGCATACCTTTTCTTCGGTTTTCCGAAAAAAGAAGCGGAAGATGTGAACTCTGCCGTCACTCCGGGAAGCAGATTCGCTCCGGATTTATTCGCGAGTACGTCATATCCCGCCGATGTCAGCGCATGCTCAATCATATTTGATGTTGTCGTCTTTCCGTTTGTTCCCGTAACCACAATAATATCCATTCCCGTTGATACCGTAGAGAGAATATTACCGTCGATTTTCATTGCCACTTTTCCCGGCGTCGTTGTGCCGCCGCGGTGAAGCGTCCGAAGAGCGGATCGGACAGCTTTGCAGGCACCCACCGCAAGTGCAGTTTTTACTGGATTTGCCATTTGGATTCTCTTTTCCTGATCATTAGTCTTTTTTTCAATAATAAGGTAAACAATAGCATAGAATCACTTTTTCTTCAACCGCTCCGGCTTTTGTGATATCATTAAAATCAGTGCTTTGCGGCAAGGCATTTGCCCAATGCAACACCCGTAAAAAAAGCTATAGAAGTCAATGACTACAGATAAAGGAGCATCTTATGGAAATCGAGAGAAAATGGATGGTGAACGGCTGGCCGGAAGGTGATCTTCCCCTTCTGTTTGAACAGAACATGCGGCAGGGATACATCACAACCGCCCCCACTGTCCGGATCCGGGAAGAAGCCGAAGTGAACGGAAAAACGGAGTACATCCTCTGTTTCAAATCAAGCGGAACGCTCGCCCGCAAAGAAATCGAAATCGCCATCTCCCGGGACAAGTTTGAAGAGCTGGAAGATCTCATCGGTCTTCCGCTGATCCCCAAGGTGCGCCGCACTTATCAGCTCTCCGACGGTCATCACCTGGAGGTAAATCACGTAGACGAAGGTCTCCCTTCCGAATTCTGGTATGCGGAAGTTGAATTCCGCACAGAGGACGAAGCCCGCTCCTGGAATCCGGATGAGGCCAGCCTCTCCGACTACCTGAACAACGAAGTCACCAACCAGCCGGGGCAGAGCATGGGGGCGTACTGGCTTGTTACGCGGAAAGCGAAGCCTATGTGACCCTTTTAGGAAAATTGCTTCAGGAACAACGGGACTTCCAAAATTACTTCGCTAACCCCGGAGCTGGCAGACGAAGCTGATGACTCCGTTGTTCCAGGTGGCGTCAATAGTTCCCTTGTACTGTCTTACCAGGCTCTCCGCGATGGAGAGTCCGATTCCGAATCCGCCCTTGTCCTCCTGGGTGTGGGCAGTGTCTTCCCGGTAGAAGCGATCGAAGAATCTGCTGCAGTCCACGTTTTCCCCATTTTCGTAGGAATTGGATACCTGAAGCCGGATCGTCTTTCCTCTTCGCTCTGCTGACACCAGAATGCTTCCGTTCTTGTCACAGTACTTGATAGCGTTGTCGATCAGTAGTGTCAGCAGCTGGCGAATCTGACTCTCATCGGCCTTCATCACCAGGCCGTCGCGGACTTTGTTCTCCAGTTTAAGTTTCTCCTGTTCTGCAACCGCGTGGAAGGTCTGCACCGTCTCTCTGGTGATGGCGGTGACATTGATCTCTCTTCGCTCACTGTTCTTTGCATTCTCTTCCGCTCTCGCGATCATGACAAGGTTCTGGATCAGACCTGTCATCCTGTCCACCTGTCGCATGGTGGACTGATTCCACTCATTCTCACCGTTGAGCATGGTCTCGACTTCTGTGTTCGCACGAATGACCGCCAGCGGTGTCTTCAGTTCATGGCTTGCGTTTGTGATAAAGGCCTTCTGCTGTTCTGCCGCCCGGACTTCGGGACGAACCAGACGGAAGGAAAGGATCCGTACTACAAAAGCTGCCACGATCAATCCCGATGTCACCAGCAGGAGGGCTACATTCAGAATACGTCCGATGATTTTCAGCTGTCTGGAAAAATCGAGGAAGACGATGATTTTTCCCCCGTCTTCCAACTCCGCCACCCGGTAGTAATATTTCTCTATGCTTCCAAAAGTGAAATATTGTTCGAGGGTCTTCCGGCCAAACTCTCTTGCCTCCTCTTCACCGACGGCGGAGATGTGGCTGGTAATCACGTCCTGAACCTTTCCGTTCTTGTCGTAAATAATGGAAAAATATCTCGTGGCATACCAGTTGTCCATAGAGGTCTGATGCCCCACGACACCGCCCGTGGGAACCGGTAATTCTCCTCCGTTCTCGATAATCTCACCGGTAACCGAAAAGGCTTCCTTTCGCATGGCATGCAGATTGAACAGATAGATCACGCCGCTGATCAGCAGCATGACAATCGTGAAGGTGTGCATGGAAATCATTATAAATTTACGTCTGAGTTTATTAATCGCACGCTCATTCATCCTATGCCTTTCCGCCATCCCCCGGCATAAATTTTTGTCTCATAGGAAATGCAGAGCAATTTCTATGAAACAAAAAAGCAGGGGGAAGCACTGTTCAATCAGTGTTTCCCCCTAAAACTTAGCGTCTACTCATTCAGCAAAAAACTTCCGCCCTTTTCTCCTCTGATTCTCACAGCTGACTTCACAGCCTCCAGTTTTCGCTTCAGATAACAGATGTACAGCCAGACTGTGTCGCTCTCGGCCTCCGGCTCCCTTGGCCAGATGTGAGACAGGAGAAACTCCGTGTCCACCGGATGATCCGCGTTCAGGATCAGCTGACGCATAAGCTCGAATTCCTTCTGAGAGAGCCGCACGCTGTTCCCTGCGATCAGTTCCATTCCGTCCGCCTTCAGCCGGATATCCCGGAACTGCAGATCCTGCTCTGTGTAATCCACGCTGCGTCTCACCATAGCGCGGATTCTGGCAAGAAGTTCTTTAATGGAAAACGGTTTGGTCAGATAATCATCTGCCCCGGCGTCCAGACCGGCCACTTTATCGTCGATCTCGGCTTTGGCCGTGAGCAGAAGCACCGGTGTCACAATCTTTCTGTTGCGTGCCTCCCGGATCACTTCCAACCCGTCCACCTTCGGCATCATGATATCCAGAATCATTACGTCATAACTGTCCCGATCTATGTACTCGAGTGCTTCCGCACCGTCAAAGGCGGAGGCCACCTCGTATCCTTCATGTTCAAGAACCGCTGTCAGCGCGCGGTTCATATCCTTCGTATCCTCGGCAAGTAATATCTTCATCTGCTATCACCTACTCTTCTGTCTTGTATTCCAGTATCATATCGCGGATCGTCTGCATTGATAGATCCGTGGATGCCAGTTCATCCGCACAGCGCTTCAGCTCACTCTCGATCAGAGAGGTATTCCCGCCCAGCTGCTTCTTGTATCTGAGATGGTGTTCCAGCGCCGCCCAGGTATCCATCGATATTGTCCTTAGCTGCACCTCCGCATAAAACTTCCCGTGAATCCGCAGGATCATATGATAACTCCGGTATCCGTTGGGCTTTACGTTCCGGATATAATCCTTTTCCTCGACAACTTCCGTTCCCGGCTGTTGCACCAGATGATCCCTGATTCTGTAAATATCGTCAATAAAAGCGCAGACGACCCTAAGGCCGACTGCGTCATAGATCTGTGTAAGCGCGGTCTCGGTGTCCTCCGGAAGCATCTTGCGTCTGCATTTCTCGCGCATACTCTCTTCTGATTTGATTCTGGCCAGGCAATGCTCTACGGGATCCATTCCCGTCTCTTCTCTAATCTCCTCCCTGAGTTTGTCGATGCTTTCCTGAAGCTCCCTCATTACCATTTCAAGTTCCGGCAGATAACTGCCGTAAATAGATTCACTCATACATTATCCTCTGTGTCTGTAATTCACACACTGTCTGATGAATCCACCCTCATTTGTTATAATTGTATCAGATTTTTTCGGAAGCCACAAGTGAACCGGACAGGGAGCAGACCTTACTGCCAGACTTCTTCCGCAATTTCCTTTACCAGTC
This sequence comes from Eubacterium sp., assembly GCA_024684035.1. Taxonomy (GTDB): domain Bacteria; phylum Bacillota; class Clostridia; order Lachnospirales; family Lachnospiraceae; genus Bilifractor. The sequence goes on from JAIKXQ010000049.1 coordinate 28,287, forward strand.
TGAGCTTTTCCCACTGCTGCTCTTCTGTCAACTTGTTTCCTATTTCACAGGACGCGAAACCGCACTGGGGACTCAGACATAATCGATCCAGCGGCACATATTTCGCGGCTTCTTTGATTCTACGAATTATTACCTCCTTATCTTCCATCGACGGTGATTTTGTAGTAATAAGACCGAGAACAACCTTTTTATCCTCAGATACCTTCTGAAGGGGTTCAAAACCTCCGGAACGCTCGTCGTCGTACTCCAGATAGAGGGCGTCTACATTCTCTTTGGCAAATACATAGTCAGCAACTGAATCGTAGGGACCGCTGGTGAAATAGGTGGAGTGATAGTTACCTCTGCAGATATGGGAGGTGATCACCAGATCCTCCGGTTTTCCTTCGAGTGCCAGATTGTTGACTTCCAGAAGCTGTTTCTTTACTTCCTCAATATCAATGCCGAGTGCCGCATATCTCTGCTTTGCGGCGTCACCGACGATCGCTCCCCAGGTGCAGTCGTCCAGCTGGAGATTTCTGCAGCCCGCATCGTAGAACTGGCGGATGACCTCACGATAGGCAGCGGCAATGTCCCGGATCAGCTCCTCATTGTCCGCATAGAATTTTCTCGTGGTCTCATAGTTGGCCGGGACGATGAACTGCTGGAACGTCTGAGCCGGCGCGGGAATGGTGTACTTTGCCACCGTCTCTTCATCCTCAAACTGCTTCAGGAACCTGAAATACTCCACAAAAGGATGTTTCTTTGCGCGGATTTTCCCAACCAGATAGGTCTCGTCCAGTACGGCCAGCTCTCCGTTAAACTGAACACCGGAACCTGTCGCCTTGTGCTCCACGCCCTCGAAGCCCCACATAAAATCGAGATGCCAGAAGGTTCTTCTGAATTCTCCGTCTGTGATCACATGGAAGCCCAGTTCTTTCTGCTTTGCGACTACTTTGCGGATCTCTTCATTGATGGTGTTGTCCAGTTCTTCTTCACTAATTTTTCCTTCTGCAAAAGCCGCCTTCGCGTCTTTGAGTGCCTGTGGTCTCAGAAAACTTCCTACATAATCATAACGAAACGGCGTCTGTAACTTGCTCATTACTATTCTCCTCCCATTCATACCATCTCCCGCGCTCCTGCCCGGGATCATTTCTTTACTGAGGCAGATTATAAAACCTACCGCACCTGTAGGTAAAATATATAAAAATGCCTGCCGTCCATAGTTTTTTTCTATGGTGTATGATATAACAAAAACAGAATCTATTTGAAGGAGACGTTCATTCATGACTCTGAAACAGCTGCAATATATCACCACCGTGGCAGAGACCGGGAATCTGACGGAGGCTGCCAGGCGACTCTTCATCGCCCAGCCCAGCCTGACAGCCGCAATCCGGGCGCTGGAACAGGAATACCACATTACCGTTTTTTCCCGCTCCAATAAGGGAATGACCCTGACCGCGGAAGGCGAAGAGTTTCTGGGCTATGCCAAACAGGTTCTGGAACAGGCCAACCTCATCGACGAACGCTACACCGGACGCCCCAAAGGAAAACAGAAATTCTTTGTCTCCTCCCAGCACTATTCCTTCGCTGTCGAGGCCTTTGTGGAACTCCTTGAAAACTACGGCGGCGACCGGTACGAATTCCACATGCGGGAGACCCAGACCTATGAGATCATCGAAGATGTCGCCAGGCTTCGAAGCGAAATCGGCATCCTCTATCTGAACACCTTCAATGAGGCAGTAATACGCAAAACCCTCCGGGAAAACGATCTGGTGTTCACACCACTCTTCCGCGCGAAACCGCACGTTTTTATAGGAAAAGACAATCCCCTGGCCGCAAAGGCCGTTCTCACCCTGGAAGATCTCAAGCCCTACCCCCGCCTCTCCTACGAGCAGGGCACACACAACTCCTTCTACTTTTCCGAGGAAATCCTGAGCACCGCGGATTGTGACAAGGAGCTGGTCGTCTGCGACCGGGCAACCCTCTTCAATCTGCTGATCGGCATGAGCGGCTACACCATCTGCAGCGGTGTTATCAGCGAGGAACTGAACGGGCCTCATATCATCGCGAAGCCGCTGGAAATCGACGACTACATGGAAATCGGCTACATCCTTCCCGCCTCCATTCACCCGTCAAAGCTGACGGAGGCCTTCATCGGAATTCTTGAGAAACTCACCGCCTGACAATCAGTTATCAATCGATCCGGTTGCTCTTTTTTGCAGTTTTGAATTGCGTATTCCTTGATAGATATGGATTAGGTATAATTGAAGACAGTGAAATTTACAATTCGCAGTTTATAAGGGAGGAATATGATGAATCTGGGAGCTTGGATGTGCGGAATACTGGTTATACCATTTGCAACAGTAGGACTGTTATTTGGATTATTCAAAGAAAGGGCCACTAAATTTGTTGCTGGGTTTAATTCCTTTACAGATAAAGAACAGGAGATGTATGACAGAGCAGCTATTTCTAGAGATATAAGAAATCAGTGTTTGATTTGGTCTGTGTTAATGCTCATAGGTACGGTGCTTTCTTTTATTATATCGCCTTATATGGCTATTCCTACGTTTATCATTTGGTGCTATTTGTTTTTTAAGGATACTCACATGGATCCTCATAAGGCATTTGATAAGTATCTGCTGAAATAATTCACTATATTAACTCGGGATTTGTAGAGGTAATAAAAATGAACTATAAGATAATTGATAAAGAAAAATATTATAGAAAAGGAGTGTTTCGCCACTTCTCGGAAGATTGTAAATGCTCTACATCAATGACGGCAAGAATAGACGTTACTAAACTTGTTGCATGTTCTAAGAAAAATGGCACAAAGTTTTACATCAACTTTTTGTATATTCTTTCAAAGGTTTTGAATTCACGTGAAGATTACAGAATGGGATATCTTTGGCAGACGGATGAATTGATTTGTTATGACGTGATAAATCCTACGCAGTATGTTTTTCATGAAGATACGGAAACCTGTACGCCGGTATATACAGAGTATTTTGAGGAATATAAAAAGTTTTACACTGGTGCTTTAAATGATGTTGAGGAAGCAAAGAAGACTCGTGAATATGGTTTAGATATGGCAAATCATCCAAACTGGTTTGATGCATCTTATATATCATGGCTTTCATATGACTCGCTTAATATTGAATTGCCTGATGGACATTTATTCTTTTCTCCTATTATCAATTGGGGGAAATACAGAGAGGAAAACGGTAGACTTGTTATGCCTGTATCTGTTCGACTTAATCACGCAATTGCAGATGGATATTTGGTTGCTAATGTATTTCGTCTTTTGGAGAAGGAAATCAATTCTTTTGTTGAGTCATAATCGCACAACTTCAGGTTTGTCGGACAAAACTAAATAGAACCTTACATAGACCAGTACCTCTGGGGACGCCCAGATGATTCGTACTGGTCTATTATTATGCCCATTTTTAGCGCAAGGAATGGACATGAGCTGAAACTATTAATCTATTTTCAAGAAAGGAAAATTCGGGAGCTCGCGACTTCCGAATGAAGGTACGAACTATGAAGGTGTGGAAATTTTTGAAGGGATGTTGGATGAAGGTACGCGTGAAGGCTGCGAGAATCCGAAAGGGTATCAAAATGGCA
>JAIKXQ010000095.1 GCA_024684035.1 Eubacterium sp.
GAGATTGCAGATACTATAAATACCTATGTAGCAGACACAACCAATGCTATCGGTTTGGACTATGCTTCTGATGGTCTGTACGTAGATAATAATGGTAACGTTGGTACTAACCATAAATACTACCGTGAGAGCCACGATAAGCTTGCAAAAGCTCAACGCAAACTATCGCGTATGCAAGGCTCCAAGAAACATGAAATCAAGTCCAATAATTATATCAAGCAGCTTCGTAAAGTAAATAAAATCCATAGACACATATCAAATCAGAGGCTTGATAACTTACATAAAATATCTACTGAGATAACCAATCAGTACGATGTCGTATGCGTGGAATCTCTGAATATGAAGTCTATGTCAAATAAAGGTTTTGGTAACGGCAAAGCTACTCTTGATAACGGATATGGTATGTTTCTGTCGATGCTTGAATATAAGCTATCAGAGAGAAACAAATATCTTGTAAAAGTAGATAAGTGGTTTCCGTCATCACAGATATGTCATTGTTGTGGAGAGGTACATCCTGAGATGAAAAATCTCACAATTCGTACAATGAAATGTGATTGCGGTCTTACAATAAGCCGTGACCAGAACGCCGCTATCAACATCTTACGCGAAGGATTACGAATGCTAAACGAATCTTTTGCAGCAACCTAAAACTAAATATATAGTAGGGATGGAATAGCCCTAACTTATACGCCTGTGGACATTGTGTAAGACGTTGAGTTACGTATATTCGTAGCCAATGCAGTAGTGGTTGAAACAGGAAGCTCCGACTTCTATAAGTCGGAGTAGTTCACGACATTACTACCAAGAAAAAAGTATGAATTTTTTGCATTTTTCTAGTGAAATTATTTTTCTACCATGTATAATGTTATAGGGATAGTCAACCCATATTACTTTCAGATTATTCGCAGCTTCCCTGCCGGATAATAAATTGTTTCTGACAATCTAATTGAAAAAAGAGGTTAAGAAGAATGGCTAAGATTGATTTAAGCAAGTATGGAATTACTGGAACAACTGAGATTGTTTACAACCCTTCCTTTGATGAGCTTTTCGCAGAGGAGACAAAGGCCGGACTTGAGGGCTACGAGGTCGGCCAGGAGACAGAGCTTGGTGCTGTCAACGTTATGACTGGTATCTACACAGGACGTTCTCCTAAAGATAAATTCATCGTTATGGATGAGAACTCCAAAGATACAGTTTGGTGGACATCTGATGAGTACAAGAACGACAACCATCCGGCATCCCAGGAGACATGGAATGCTGTAAAAGAGATCGCCAAGAAAGAGCTCTCCGATAAGAAGCTCTACGTTGTAGATGCATTCTGCGGTGCTAACGAGGATACTCGTATGGCAGTTCGTTTCATCATGGAGGTTGCTTGGCAGGCTCATTTCGTAAAGAACATGTTCATCGTTCCTACAGATGCAGAGCTTGAGAACTTCGAGCCGGACTTCATCGTTTACAATGCTTCCAAGGCTAAAGTTGAGAACTACAAAGAGCTTGGTCTCAACTCTGAGACAGCTGTTGTATTCAACATCACAAGCCGTGAGCAGGTTATCATCAACACATGGTACGGCGGTGAGATGAAGAAGGGTATCTTCTCCATGATGAACTACTACATGCCGCTGAAGGGCATCGCTTCCATGCACTGCTCCGCTAACACAGATATGGATGGAAAGCACACATCCATCTTCTTCGGTCTTTCCGGAACAGGTAAGACAACACTTTCCACAGACCCGAAGAGACTTCTCATCGGTGATGACGAGCACGGTTGGGATGACAACGGCGTATTCAACTACGAGGGTGGATGCTACGCTAAGGTTATCGGTCTTGATGCTGAGTCTGAGCCGGATATCTACGGCGCAATCAAGAGAGACGCCCTTCTTGAGAACGTAACTGTTGATGCTGCCGGAAAGATCGACTTCGATGACAAGAGCGTTACAGAGAACACTCGTGTATCCTACCCGATCGATCACATCGAGAAGATCGTTAAGAAAGTTAACGGCAAATCCGCAGGTCCGGACGCTGAGAACGTAATCTTCCTTTCTGCTGATGCTTTCGGAGTACTTCCGCCTGTATCCATCCTTACACCGGAGCAGACAAAGTACTATTTCCTCTCCGGATTCACTGCTAAGCTTGCAGGAACTGAGCGTGGAATCACAGAGCCGACACCTACATTCTCCGCTTGCTTCGGTCAGGCTTTCCTTGAGCTTCATCCGACAAAATACGCTGAGGAACTCGTTAAGAAGATGGAGAAGGTTGGCGCTAAGGCTTACCTTGTTAACACAGGATGGAACGGAACTGGCAAGAGAATCACAATCAAGGATACTCGTGGAATCATCACAGCTATCCAGAATGGTGATGTAGAGAAAGCTCCGACAAAGAAGATCCCGCTGTTCGACTTCGAGGTTCCGACAGAGCTTCCGGGCGTAGATCCTGCAATCCTTGATCCTCGCGACACCTATGCAGATGCTGCAGAGTGGGATGCAAAGGCTAAAGATCTTGCTGAGAGATTCATCAAGAACTTCAAGAAATACGAGGGCAATGACGCTGGTAAGGCACTTGTTGCTGCAGGTCCTCAGCTCTGATTTCTTAAATCATAACAATAAAAAAAGAAGACAACGGTTTCGGCCGCTGTCTTCTTTTTTTGAAGTTGAGTTTTTGTGTTTTCTGCGGGATGGAGTGTTAGTTGTCTGTTGTGAGGTTGTACATCGGATCCTGATCTCAGGCGGAGTACTTCACGATCATCATTTCCACGCTGACGGTATCCGTCATCCGTCCGGTCTTGACTGCCTCCTCCATATCCGTGAAATCCCGGACGATATGCTCCAGCTGCGCGGAGGTGTAGTTCCGGATTAATCCCATGGATTTGCTTACGACAAAAGGCGGTCTTCCGATCTTCGAGGCGATCTCCCGGTTGGCGAAGCCTGCCACTGCCATGGTTTTTACGACAAGAAGCATATTGAATTCTTTCGCGAGAAAATACAGGATACGCATGGGCGGCTCTTTCAGCGCAAGGAGGTCGTAGTAGTAATCCAGAGCTTCTTTCTGCCGGTGTTCCGCCACGGCCCGAACCATCTCAAAGATCTTGTTGGAAATCTGCGGGGCGCAAACCGCGTCGATATCTTCTCCGGTGATCACATCGCTGTCCATGGTGTAGGCCAGAAGCTTTTCCAACTCACTGTTGATATTTGCCATGTCTGTGCCGGTTACTTCCAGGAAATGCTGCATATCATTTCTGGTAATTTTCTTTCCCTCTTTTCCCATCCTCTGAAGAATCCAGCGGGTCAGGGTCTCTTCATTCTGTGTGTCGAAGACCACCGTCCGACCGCTTTTTCCCACAGCTTTAAAGAGACGGTTTCTCTTGTCTACTTCGCTCTCCACAAAAATCATCACGAGATAATCCGGCAGTTCTGCCATGTAATCCGCAAGCTTCTCGGACTTTTTCTTGAACAGACCGCTGTCCTCAATAACGATCACTCTGCGGTCCGCAAAGAAGGGCATGGTCTCCGCCTGGGAAATAATCGCCCCTTCATCTACGTCTTTTCCGGCGTAGTGGTTGTAGTTCATGGAATCTCTGTCGGGAACCAGGGCTTTCAGAAGCAGGTCTCTGTACTGGCTCTTCAGATATTCTTCTTCTCCGTAGAGAAGATAAGTCTGACGGAAGGTTCCGTTTTTTATATCATCGCGGATGTTTCTCAATTTCTCTCTCCTGTTTATGGTATCGGTTTCCGGAGCTGTCGCTCTCTAATCCTGAGCTCGGGGACGCCCGCTGTATGTTCATCATGCAGTGCCTTTATCATACCACATCTTTGCGCTTACTTATCCGCAGAAACGCGGATTGAGGAAAAACGGGAAAATTTCCGCGTACCTTTTCAAAGACCCTCATCTTGCGGCTCCCGTGAAAGTCGGGTATAATTCGTTTGTATTGTGGCGGATTCTGCAGTTTTGGTATAGCTGGTATTCCGCCGGCCATGGAAAAGGTGAACATTTATTTCATATATATACATTGGAGGAAAGAACTTGTCATTTAAGGATCAGAGCAAAATCAGAAACTTTTGCATTATTGCACATATTGATCACGGTAAATCTACACTGGCAGACCGGATCATCGAGAAGACCGGTCTTCTGACCAGCCGCGAGATGCAGAACCAGATTCTGGACAACATGGATCTGGAGCGTGAAAGAGGAATTACCATCAAGGCGCAGGCCTGCAGAACCGTATACCGGGCGAAGGACGGCGAGGAATACATCCTGAATATGATCGATACCCCCGGCCATGTGGACTTTAATTACGAGGTATCCCGAAGCCTTGCGGCTTGTGACGGCGCGGTTCTTGTAGTGGATTCCACCCAGGGCGTAGAGGCGCAGACCGTGGGCAATGTCTACCTTGCCCTGGAACATGATCTGGAGGTCTTCCCGGTTCTGAACAAGATTGATCTTCCCAGTGCGCATCCGGATGAGGTTCGTCAGGAGATTGAGGATGTCATCGGTATCGAGGCGCATGATGCCCCGGAGATTTCCGCGAAGACGGGATTGAATGTGGAAGATGTGCTTGAGGCGATTGTACAGAAGATTCCCGCGCCCACGGAGGATGCGGAGAAGCCGTTGAAGGCGCTGATTTTTGACTCGGTCTATGATGCCTACAAGGGTGTCATCATTTCCGTGCGTGTCCGCGAGGGAAGGGTAAATCCCGGAGACCGCATTCGCATGATGGCCACAGGGGCAGAGGAAGAAGTTGTCGAAGTCGGATATTTCGGTGCCGGTCAGATGATTCCCTGCGACAGTCTTGATGCAGGAGAAGTTGGCTATATCACGGCCAGCATCAAGAAGGTTTCCGACACGCGGGTCGGCGATACGGTCACAACGGCGGACAGACCCTGTGAGGAGCCGCTTCCGGGATACAAGAAGGTGCAGTCCATGGTTTACTGCGGCCTCTATCCGGCGGATTCCGCCAAGTACCCGGATCTTCGGGATGCCCTGGACAAGCTTGTACTTAACGATGCTTCGCTGTTCTATGAGCCGGAGACTTCACTGGCTCTGGGCTTCGGTTTCCGCTGCGGTTTCCTCGGACTTCTTCACCTCGAAGTGATTCAGGAGCGACTGGAGAGGGAGTACAACCTGGATCTTGTGACGACAGCGCCCAGCGTAGTCTACAAAGTCTACAAGACAAACGGAGAGGTCATCGAGCTTACCAACCCCTCCAACCTTCCGGATCCGGCGGAGATCGAGTACATGGAGGAGCCTATGGTCAAGGCAGAGATCATGGTAACCAAGGACTTTGTCGGCGCCATCATGCAGCTCTGTGAGGAGCGACGGGGTGAGTACATCGGTATGGAGTACATCGAGGAGACCCGCGCGAAGCTGACTTACACCCTTCCGCTCAACGAGATCATCTACGACTTCTTTGATGCTCTGAAATCCAGATCCAGAGGCTATGCGTCCCTGGATTACGAACTGGCAGGCTACCAGAGAAGCGAGCTTCTCAAGCTGGATATCCTTGTGAACAAAGAGCAGGTGGACGCGCTGTCTTTCATCGTCTTTGCGGATTCCGCCTATGACAGAGGAAGAAAAATGTGTGAGAAGCTCAAAGGGGAAATCCCGAGACAGCTCTTTGATATCCCGATTCAGGCAGCAGTGGGATCCAAGGTCATCGCCCGTGAGACGGTCAAGGCTCTTAGGAAAGATGTCCTTGCCAAGTGTTACGGCGGTGATATTTCCCGAAAGAAGAAGCTGCTGGAGAAGCAGAAAGAAGGAAAGAAGAAGATGCGTCAGATCGGTAGCGTAGAGATTCCGAAGGACGCGTTCCTGAATGTACTGAAACTTGATGAGCAGTGATATGGATGCGGTTGAGATCTACATCCATATCCCCTTCTGCGTAAAAAAATGCGGCTACTGTGATTTCCTGAGTTTTCCGGCCGGGGAGGACGTGCAGCGCTCCTATGTGGATGCTCTGCTGCGTCAGATCCGGCAGTACGGAAAAAAAAGGGGACAGAGACTTCCCGTCTCCACGGTTTTTATCGGGGGCGGGACACCCTCTGTTCCGGAGCCGGAACTCTTAGGGGGAATCCTGGAGGCGGTCCGGGAGGCCTTCGATGTGAGGGCGGACGCCGAGATTTCCATGGAGTCCAACCCGGGGACGCTGACGGCGGAAAAACTTGCTGCCTACAGAAGCTTTGGCATCAACCGGCTCAGCATCGGCTGTCAGTCTATGGACGATGCGGAATTGAAGAGGCTGGGGCGAATCCATACCCGGAAAGATTTTCTGGACAGTTTCCGCATGGCGCGGGAGGCCGGTTTTGACAATATCAATATCGATCTGATGTCGGCTCTGCCCGGACAGACCGCAGAGTCCTGGGAGAGAGGACTGGCACTGGCCTGTTCCCTGAAACCGGAGCACATATCGGCCTACAGCCTGATCATCGAGGAAGGCACACCTTTTTTCGACCGCTATCGGGAGCAGGAGGAGAGCCTTGCGAGAGGCATGGATTTTTCCGGAGGCGGACAGGAAATACCGGAAGGCGAACAGCTTCCCGACGAGGAGACCGAACGGTGGATGTACCGTCGCACAGAGGAGATCCTTTCGGTTTCCGGCTACCACCGCTATGAGATCTCCAATTATTCCCTCGAGGGCAGGGAGTGCAGACACAATCTGGGGTATTGGACACTGGTTCCCTATCTCGGCTTTGGCCTGGGAGCTTCGTCTTATGAGGAGAAAACCGGGGACGGGGAAGCGTATGTGCGGTACCGGAATACGTCAGATCTGAAGAAATATCTGGCGGGGGATTTCGCCCCGAGGGATTTGGAATACCTTACCTTGCGGGACAGACAGGCGGAATTCATGATTCTGGGTCTTAGGCTGACACGTGGTGTCTCACTGCAGGAATTTCAGGAGAGATTCGGAGTCCGGCTTTCAGATGTATACGGAGATAAGATTCGCAGATACACCGGACAGGGCTTGCTGGAGATCCGTGATGGAAGGCTTTTTCTGACGTCAGACGGAATATCTGTCTCTAATGTTGTGATGGCCGACTTTATGCCGGACGTAGATTGAAACTATCGGATCATGCTTTTTTTGAACGGAGGATCGGAATCTATGGAAAAATTTATCAAGATCCGCGGGGCTGCGGAGAATAACCTCAAGGGAATCAATGTGGACATTCCCAGGGACAAACTGGTGGTTCTGACCGGTCTCTCCGGTTCCGGCAAGAGTTCCCTTGCTTTTGACACGATTTACGCAGAGGGGCAGCGGCGCTACATGGAGAGTCTTTCTTCCTATGCCAGACAGTTCCTCGGTCAGATGGAAAAACCGAAGGTGGAGAGTATCGAGGGATTGCCGCCGGCAATTTCCATCGACCAGAAATCCACCAACCGGAATCCAAGGTCCACCGTGGGTACAGTGACGGAGATCTATGATTACTTCCGTCTGCTCTATGCCCGGGTGGGCATCCCGCACTGTCCGAAGTGCGGAAGAGAGATTTCGAAGCAGACTGTGGATCAGATGGTGTCCCGGATCATGGAGCTCCCGGAACGGACGAAGATCCAGCTTTTGGCGCCGGTTGTCCGCGGCCGGAAAGGACGTCACGAGAAGATCTTTGAGATGGCGAAGCGATCCGGCTATGTGCGTGTCATGGTGGACGGAAACCAGTATGAGGTGTCGGAGGAGATTTCTCTGGATAAGAACCTCAAACACAATATTGAAATTGTGGTGGATCGTCTGATTGTGAAACCCGGGATTGAGAAGAGGCTGACGGACTCCGTGGAGAATGTCCTCCATCTCTCCGAGGGACTTCTGTATGTGGATACCATGGACGGCAATATGCTCACCTTTTCCGAGAGCTTTTCCTGTCCGGACTGCGGGATCAGTGTAGAAGAGATCGAGCCCAGAAGTTTTTCCTTCAACAATCCCTTCGGCGCCTGCCCAACCTGCGCGGGTATCGGCTACAAGATGGAATTCTCGGAGGAACTGATAATACCGGATCCCTCCAGGTCCATTGACGACGGAGCCATTGCGGTCATGGGCTGGCAGTCCGTGACCCAGAAGGGAAGCTTCACCAGGTGTATGCTGGAGGCACTGGCGGAGGAATACAAGTTCTCTCTGGCAACACCCTTCGAAGAATATCCGAAAAAGATCCACGACATCCTGATCCACGGAACCGGAGGAAAAACCGTACGGGTACACTATGTGGGTCAGAGGGGCGAAGGGGATTACGATGTGGCCTTCGAGGGACTGATCAAAAACGTGGAGAGACGTTACAGGGAGACGGCTTCGGAATCTTCCAAGGCGGAGTACGAGAAGTTTATGAATATCTCCCCCTGTCCCACCTGTAAGGGTATGCGTCTGAAAGAGTCCTCCCTGGCTGTCACAGTGGCGGACCGGAATATCTATGAGATCACGAACCTCTCTGTAGAGAAGCTTCTGGACTTCCTTCAGAATATGACACTCTCGGAACACCAGATGCTCATCGGAGCCCAGATCCTCAAGGAGATCCGCAGCAGAGTGAGCTTCCTGAACGACGTGGGACTGGACTATCTGACGCTGGCGAGAGCCACCGGTTCTCTCTCCGGAGGAGAGGCACAGAGAATTCGTCTGGCCACCCAGATCGGGTCCGGACTTGTGGGCGTGGCCTACATTCTGGATGAGCCCAGTATCGGTCTGCATCAGCGGGACAACACCAAGCTTCTGGGAACATTGGAGCATCTCCGGGAGCTTGGAAATTCGGTCATTGTCGTCGAGCATGACGAGGAGACCATGCGGGCGGCGGACTGTGTGGTGGACATCGGCCCGGGAGCCGGTGAGCACGGCGGACAGCTGGTGGCCATGGGCTCTGCGGAGGACATCATGAAGTGCCCGGAGTCTGTCACCGGTCAGTATCTGTCGGGAAAGCTCCGCATACCCGTGCCGGAGGTAAGGCGCAAGCCGGCGGGGTGGCTGACGGTGAAAGGCGCAAGGGAGCATAACCTCAAGAACATTGATGTGAAATTCCCGGTGGGCATTTTTACCTGCGTCACCGGTGTGTCCGGTTCCGGTAAGAGTTCGCTGGTCAACGAGATACTCTTCAAGAGACTGCAGCGGGATCTGAACCGGGCGCTTGTGATCCCCGGGGAGCACAAGGCTCTGGAGGGAGAGGAGCAGCTGGACAAGGTCATTGACATCAACCAGGCGCCCATCGGAAGAACGCCCAGATCAAATCCCGCAACCTATACCGGCGTCTTTGATACCATCCGGGATCTCTTCGCCGCGACGCAGGACGCGAAGATGCGAGGATACAAAAAAGGGCGATTCAGTTTCAACGTGAAGGGCGGCCGCTGTGAGGCCTGCCAGGGTGACGGAATTGTAAAAATTGCCATGCACTTCCTCCCGGATGTGTATGTGCCCTGCGAGGTCTGCGGGGGCAAACGCTACAATCATGAGACCCTGGAGGTTCTGTACAAGGGAAAAAGTATCTATGATGTTCTGAATATGACGGTGGAGGAGGCGCTGACCTTCTTCGAGAATGTCCCTTCTGTAAAAAATAAGATCCAGACCCTCTACGATGTCGGTCTGTCATACATCCGCCTCGGACAGCCTTCTACAGAACTCTCGGGAGGCGAGGCGCAGAGAATCAAACTGGCGACCGAGCTCTCGAAGCGGAGCACGGGAAAGACCTGTTACATCCTGGATGAGCCCACCACGGGACTTCATTTCGCGGATGTGCACAAGCTGGTGGATATCCTGCAGAGGCTCACGGAAAACGGAAACACAGTGATTGTCATCGAGCACAATCTCGACGTAATCAAGACTGCGGACTATATCATCGATATGGGACCGGAGGGAGGAGACAAGGGCGGAACTGTTATCGCCGAGGGAACGCCCGAGCAGATCGCGAAGGTTGAAAAGTCCTATACGGGACAATACCTGCGGCAGTATCTGCAGTGAGAAAGGAGACAAAAAATGCCGGTTACAGATATCGGAATTGATCTTGGCACAGCTACCATAATTGTCTATGTAAAAGGCAGAGGCGTGCTCTATCAGGAACCGTCCATTGCGGCCTATGACAGAGACGCCAACAAGATTCTGGCCTTTGGCACGGAGGCTGAGCAGATCATCGGGCGGACGCCGGGGAATATTGTCGGGATCCGTCCGCTGAAGAACGGTGTAATCTCGGATTTTGTGGTGACGGAGAGAATGCTCCGTCACTTTATACGTAAGTCCATGGGCTTCCGGAATATCCTGAAGCCAAGGATCTGCATCTGTGTACCCAGCGGCGTCACGGACATCGAAAAGCGTGCAGTGGAGGAGGCCTCCTACCGCGCGGGTGCCAGAGACGCGGTGATTGTCCGGGAGCCGGTGGTTGCGGCCATGGGAGCCGGTGTGGACATCATGAAACCCTGTGGAACCCTCGTGGTCAATATCGGGGGCGGTGTAACGGAAATTGCAGTCGTCTCTCTGGGAGGAATTGTTGTTTCGCAGACTTTGAAAGTCGCCGGAGAGAGCTTCAATGAGGCGATCCGCAATTATGTGAGTACGAAATACGACCTCTTCATCGGAGAACAGATGGCACAGGAGATCAAGATCAGCCTCTGTTCTGTGAGCAATGAGATGGCCGGGGATTCGAAACTTCAGAAGATCGAAGTTCGCGGCCGGAAGAATGATTCCGGAGTTCCGGCCAGCGTCACACTGACGGCGGAGCAGGCCGCGGAGGCCGTCGCGTCTCCGATCCGGCAGATTGTGGATGCTGTCCACGGGGTAATTGAAAAGACACCGCCGGATCTGGCGGGAGATATCGCGGAGAGGGGAATTGTTCTCACCGGCGGCGGCGCGATGATTGCCGGAATGGAGAACGCGGTCATGCGAGAGACCGGAATCCGGGCGATCCTTGCGGAGAATCCGCAGCAGGCGGTGGCTATCGGAACCGGCGGTTATATACAGGCATTGTCGGAGTTTGAGAAAAGGCGCTTTTGATGGGAGAAAAGATCGAGGGTTATGTCGAGCACATAATCTACAGAAATCAGGAAAACGGATATACGGTAATGACAGTTTCCACCGGGGCGGATGAGGTCACCTGTGTCGGAAATCTTCAGGAGGTCAGTGAGGGCGAGTACATCGAGGCGGATGGCGAGTACGGGGTTCATCCTACCTACGGCCCCCAGTTTCACGCGACCAGTGTACATGTGAGGATTCCGCAGGATGCGGCGGCTCTGGAGCGTTATCTTGGCAGCGGCGCCATCAAAGGTGTCGGCGCGGCACTTGCGGCACGGATCATGAAGCATTTCGGAGAGGATACGCTCCGGATTATGGAGGAAGAACCGGAACGCCTTGCCGAGGTAAAGGGAATCAGTGAGCGGAAGGCCAGAGAGATCGGCGAGCAGGTGGAAGAGAAATCACAGATGCGGAACGCCATGATTTTTCTCTCGCAGTACGGGGTTTCCCTGGCTCTCGGCGTCAAGATCTACAACCAGTATCAGGACAACCTCTATAATGTTCTTCGCGAGAATCCCTACCGTCTGGCGGACGATATCGCAGGCGTAGGCTTCCGCATTGCGGATGAAATCGCATCGAAGGTCGGTATCCGTCCGGATTCCGAGTTCCGGATCCGCAGCGGTCTGTTCTATACCCTGGGGCAGGCTGCCGCAGAGGGACATCTCTGCCTTCCGGAGCCTGTTCTCATGCGCCGGGCAGGTGAACTGCTTGGCGGGGAAATGGATCAGATGGAGAAGTATCTGATGGATCTCTCCATCGCCGGCAAGATCGTCGTGAGGGAGGAAGAGCAGAATGGAGAAACGGTTCGTTTGATCTATACCTCCCAGGCCTATTTTACGGAGTTGAACACTGCGCGTATGCTCACAGATCTCAACATTGAGACAAATGAGAACGAGGCAGAAATTGAGAAGAGAATCCGCCGGATTGAAAAGGAAGACGGAATTGAGCTGGATGCGCTTCAGGTGGATGCGGTAAAGGCGGCGGCCAGACACGGACTTTTTGTTCTGACAGGAGGCCCGGGTACCGGAAAGACAACTACCATCAATACCATGATCCGCTACTTTGAAATGGAGAAAATGAGTATTGCCCTGGCCGCTCCCACGGGGCGGGCGGCGAAGCGGATGGCGGAGGCCACGGGCTATGAGGCGTCCACAATTCACCGTTTGCTGGAACTCTCCGGTGTGATGGATGAGGGCTCGTCGGATGTCCGTTTCGAGCGGAATGCGGACAATCCGCTGGAACAGGATGTCATCATCATCGACGAGATGTCCATGGTGGATGTGTACCTCATGCATTCATTGTTGCAGGCTATTGTGCCGGGAACGCGACTGATTCTGGTGGGAGACCGGAATCAGCTGCCCAGTGTGGGACCGGGCAGTGTCTTAAGGGATATGATCCGTTCAGAAGTCTTCCCGGTGGTGAAGCTGACGACCATTTTCCGCCAGGCTAAGCAGAGTGATATCGTGGTCAACGCCCACCGGATTCACGCCGGCCTGCCGGTAAAGACAGACAACAAGAGCCGGGATTTCTTTTTTCTGAAGCGGGATGATATCCGTGTTATTCAGCGGGTGGTTCTGGCGTTGGTACAGGAGAAGATGCCGAAGTATGTGGACGCGAAAATCCAGGACATTCAGGTTCTCACGCCCACAAGAAAAGGTGCGCTTGGTGTCGAGAGTCTGAACACGATTCTGCAGACATATCTGAACCCCGCATCCCCCGACAAGGAGGAACAGGAGACGCCCCGGGGAATCTTCCGGGTGGGAGACAAAGTCATGCAGATCCGGAACGACTATCAGCTGGAGTGGGAAGTCCGGGGAAAACACGGGATTACGGCGCAGAGAGGACTCGGCGTATTCAACGGTGATATGGGAATTGTGAAGAGCATAGACCATATGCAGGAGATTCTGACCGTCGATTACGATGAGGGAAAAACGGTGGATTACACCTTCAAACAGCTGGATGAGCTGGAACTGGCCTATGCGACGACGGTTCACAAGGCGCAGGGAAGTGAATATCCGGCCGTGGTCATTCCGCTGTTGGGCGTGCCTCACATGCTGAGAACCAGGAATCTGCTTTACACCGCAGTCACCAGAGCGAAGAAATGCGTGGTTCTGGTGGGAGACCACGAGGTGTTTCAGGAGATGATTGATAATCAGACCGAAGAGAATCGCTATACGACACTGGCTCAAAGGATTCGGGAGATTGCGGCGGAATCCGGCCGGGAGGGCGGTTTATAGGCAATTGCGGAGAAAACACGGAGGGCGGAGCTATGATCAGTTTTTCACGGATCTCAGAGCTGTTGTACCCCAGACACTGCCCGGTCTGCGACCGGCTGTTGGCCGGGGATGAACCGTATATCTGCAGGAAATGTGCGGGGAAGGTGAAGTGGATCCGGGGACCTGTCTGCATGAAGTGCGGAAGACCTCTGGATGCGGAGAACAAAGAGTACTGCGACAATTGCAGGCGGCGAACTCACCTGTACGAGAGGAATCTGGCACCCTTTGTCTATGGGAATGAGATCCAGACTTCCATCATGCGGTTCAAGTACGGAGGCAGGGCGGAGTATGCGGCTTTCTATGCGAAGGCGATTACAGTCTTCGGCAGCAGACAGCTGGAGATGTGGAAACCTCAGATGATCATCCCGGTTCCGGTTCACACGAAGCGTTACATCCGCAGGGGGTACAATCAGGCCGGCGCGCTGGCCGAACAGCTCTCGAAGCTTCTGGATGTGCCCGTGGGGGAAGGCCTGGTCTGCCGCACAAGGAACACCAGACCGCAGAAAGGACAGACACCATCCGGGAGACGCCGGAATCTTCAGGGGGCTTTTTGCCTGGCCGAAGGGGCGCGGTTTCCGGAGCGGCTTCTCATTGTCGATGACATCTATACGACGGGTACCACGGTGGACACTCTGGCCGGGGTGCTTCTGGCCGGTGGCGCCCGGAAGGTATGGTCAGCCAGCGTCTCCATAGCTCCCGGAAGATCCTGAAAAAACTTTGCACGTCTATTGAATTGTGCTAAAATAAAAAGAACTTTTGAGTAAAATAAGGGGAAGTCCGGAATGATTGATAAGAAGAGACTTTATCTGATGATCAACCTCGCCCGGTTCGAGCAAAAAAACGAAGATCGGGCCCTGCGTGTGAACCATTATTATCAGAGAGATTACATTGCGTTTGCACTGATCAAAAATTTCCTGCTTACCACGATTGCATATGTGCTTGTGCTCGGGGTACTTGCGCTCTACAACATGGAAGCGGTGCTGGAGGGGCTGAACAGCCTGGATCTCAGAACGCTGATAGCAACGGTCATACTTGGATATCTGATTTTCCTCGGAATCTATTCGGTGATCGCGTTCATTGCCGCCAAGCTTAAATACGTGAGGATGGAGAACAGTGTCGAACAATATGTCGCGGCACTTGACCGTCTCAGGGCTATGTACGGAGATACGGAGCCCATCGGAGCCGACTCGGATGAAGATGAGGAAGACGACGAGGAAGACGACGAGGAAGACGACGAAGATGAATACGAAGATGATGAGGATGAAGACGAATACGAAGACGACGAGGAGGATGAGGAATCCGAGGACGCCGGAGATGAGAATGATTACCTGGAGGATGAAGACGAATGAATTCACTGCTTGAATTACGTGAGAGAATGAAAGAGTTTTATGCGGATTATGATGTGTACATTCGCCCGGTACTCAGATTCGCGATCGCCATTATTTCATTTATGGCCATCACCAATACCATCGGATACATGTCCATTCTGAACAACCTGTTTGTGGTTGTGATCCTTGCCGTGATTTGCGCGATCCTGCCTCTCAACGGAGTGGTGTTGATCGGCTGCGCACTGATTGTTGCAAACGGCTTCGGCTTAAGCCCCATTGTTGGAGCTTTTGCCCTTGCGCTGTATTTGCTTATGGTTCTGCTTTACTTCCGGTTTGTGCCGAAGGAGGCTCTGGCGATCATTCTTACGCCGGCAGCCTTTGTGCTCCACGTACCGGTAGTTGTTCCGCTCACACTGGGACTTCTTCGGGGACCGCTTTCCTCGATCACCGTGATCTGCGGAATCCTTTCCTGGAAGTTTGTCGAGGGACTGCCGAAGACCATTGAGCCTCTGATCAACTCCAAGGACGCAAACCTTCTGGATACGATCCAGGCGGTTCCGAAAGTTCTTGTGTCTGCGGATACGATCCTTTCGCTGATTACCTGTGTGGTAGTTGTTCTGATTGTTTCCGCGATCCGCAAACTTGTAAGCACCCGTTCCTGGGAAATTGCGATTGTTGTCGGATCCGTGATTTACCTCGGCCTTACCATCGCCGGAGGAATGATTCTCGGCGCTGATGTCAACTATGTCTATGAGGTTGTGGGAACCGTGTCCTCCATTCTTGTATGTCTGGTTCTGGAGTTTTTCTGCTACAGCGCCGACTACAGGGAAAGCGAGTATCTTCAGTTTGAAGATGAACGAAATTATTACTATGTAAAAGTGACACCCAAGAAGAGACCTCAGTATGATACAGATCTTGAGGAGGAAATGGATGAAGAGGACAATATTGCGTCCGGCGACGATGCACTCTTTATTCAGAGACGGGAGCCTTCCGAGGTAGAGAAGAAATTTGAGGGTATCAATCTCCAGTCCAAACTGGAGGAGTCACTGAAGACTCTCAATACCAACCAGACCGGAAGAGAGAATACACCGGAATCCAGCCGGGATGATGTCTACAATCCGAATGCCGCGCACACAGGCTTTGTACCGCGCAGCGAGATTGAAGATATGCCGACGATGAATCTGGGAGGTGTCAGCGAGAACTTAAAAGGCAGTCTTCGCGCAGATGATGCCTTCAATCCGGAGGCAGGAGAGACAAAGCGTCTCTAAAGGGCGCCATACAAAAAAGAAAAAATTTTGGCAACCGGTGACAAAACGCTCCGCGGGATGCGCACTCGCGCGATATGTAGATGCGTTGCATCCGCGCTCGGCGCGAGAATGTCGCTAGCGACATTCTTTTTTAAAGAACCGAGATACACAGCGTGATGATCATGGATGCAAGAGAGGAGGAGAACGGTGGATACATTATTGAGCTGGCTGCAGATTTATGTTCTGTCATGGCTGCAGCCCCCGAAGCAGATTGAAATTATCGATATTGTGCAGATTCTTCTTCTGTCCTATATCGTCTACAAGCTGATCCTATGGATGCAGAGCACCCGCTCCTACACTCTGCTGAGGGGAATTCTGTTTATCATCGCCTTTGTGGTGGTGGTAAATATTCTGCACATGGAAGTCATTGTGTGGCTGATGGGGAATCTCAGCGTCGCCGCCATTACAGCGGTTGTCATTATTTTTCAGCCGGAGCTCCGGAAAGTACTGGAGCAGATGGGACACAATACGGTTTACCGGTACTTTATGCTGTGGAACCGATCGGATGACGACAACTACCGCTTCAGCGATCACACCATCAATGAGCTTGTGAGGGCAAGCTTCGAGATGGGAGAGGTAAAGACCGGCGCCCTGATCGTAGTGGAGAGAGAGACGAGGCTGGACGAATTTGTAAAAACCGGTATCCCGGTGGACGCGGTGGTAACCGGTCAGCTTCTCATCAATATTTTTGAACACAACACACCGCTCCATGACGGTGCGGTTATTATCCGAAACGACAGAGTGGCAGCCGCCACCTGTTACCTTCCGCTGTCGGACAACATGGAACTCAGCAAGAAGCTGGGAACCAGACATCGTGCCGGCGTCGGAGTCAGCGAGCTGACGGATTCGCTGACGATTATTGTCTCGGAGGAGACAGGAAGCGTTTCCTATGCCCAGAGCGGAAGACTGCACGCGGCAGTTTCACCGAGTCAGCTGAAGGAGGCGCTGCAGAGCGTTCAGGCTCTCTTCCCTGAGAAGGTCACACTTCTGAAGAAGGGAGGCCACAGAAATCATGAATAAGAACATTATCAAAGATAATCTGGGGTTGAAGCTTTTGTCCGTTCTCATTGCCATTGTGATCTGGTACGTGGTGGTTGAGGTAAATGACCCCATTGAGACCGCCAGTTTTACGGTGAAGGTAACGGTGGCCAATGAGACCTATATTGCCAACGGAAAACAGATCTATCATATCGATGACGACTACAAGACGGTTACGGCCTATATCAAGAGCAACCGCTCCACGCTGAAAAAGATTACGGCGGATCAGATTACCGTAACGGCGGATCTGACGCAGATCGTGGATATCAAGAGAGATCCGGTGATGGTTCCGCTGACTGCTTCAAGGCAGGGAATCAATCCCGCGAACATAACACTGTCCAGAACGGCGATACCCATTACCATAGAGAATATCGCCAGCAAGGTCTTCCCTGTGAGTGTATCCTACGGGGAATCTGTTCCGGGCAAAGATTACGAGGTTGGAAAAGTGATGCCGGATCCCGAGCAGATCTCCATCAACGGACCGGAGTCCATTATCAACAAGATTGACAGCGTCGTTGCGCAGATTGACGTGACCGGAATGACACAGGACGGCACAAAGTCGGCGAAGCTTGTTCTCTATGATCAGGATTCCAGAGAGATTTCCGAGGAGACCATCGAAGATGATCTGAGCTTTGACGGCGGAGTGCCCAGCGTCACCGTATATGTGGATCTGTGGAAGAAGCAGACGGGCGTGAAGGTGAAGGTCAACTACGCGGGAAGTCCCGCAGAGGGTTATCATGTGGACAGTGAGACGACGAATCCGGAAACCATTACGGTGGTCGGAAATGATGCGGCGCTCACAGCTCTGGCCAATAACGGCGATACCATCAGTCTTCCGGACAAAATGTTCTCGATTCAGGGAGCGAAGGATGATGTGACGGAAGAGGTTTCGTTGGCGGATGTGCTTCCGGACGGATTAAGACTTCCGGCCAATGCCGCGGACAAACTCACCGTTGTCGTGACCGTCCTCTCGGATGAGACCAGGGAGCTTTCTCTGGACGCGGATCACATCGGTGTTCGAAATCTCAGTTCGGATATGGCGATTTCCTACGATCAGGCGGTGTTCAAAGTCAGGGTCACCGGATCGGGCGAAAAGTTTACATCCATGACATCGAACGATATCATCGCATCGGTTGATGTATCCGGAAAGGGCGAAGGTGACTACACCGTGCCGGTCAATGTCGCTCTGCCTTCCGGTGTGTCTCTGGAGACGCCTCTGGCAATACAGATTCACATCAAGTCAAAGAACGACGACAGTTCGGGGCAGTGAGATGGTCACAAGGAAGATTGTGATCAGGGATCCCGCAGGACTTCATCTGAGACCGGCACAGAAATTCTGTGAGATGGCCATGCAGTATGAATGCGGCATTTCCTTTGAAGTTCCGGGGGGCAGTACCTGTGCCAATGCGAAGAGCGTGCTCAGCGTTCTCGCGGCAGGGATCAAGGGCGGCACCGCGATCATCGTCCGCTGTGACGGCGCGGATGAAGATGAGGCGCTGGAGGCCTTCGTATCGGAATTCGGAGAAGAATAAAGAAAAGAACATATATGGGTGCGGCGCGGAGGTTACTGGGAGACCGGTGCAACGGCGTCGCATCTTTTTTTTCACAGATCGAACACAAATTTTCATTAAGATTATTTTGTAGAGTATTCAAAAGAGAGAAAGGAATATTCAGCTATGGATCAGGAAAACGAGATCTTTCAGGATACGAATATGGACAGAAACGTTAATGGGCAGCCTTATTCCACAGAGAGGGCCGGTGAAGAAGTGACGAATTCCGGTGAGGAAAAGGTTTTTTCCGGAGAGCAGACCGGAGAGGACATGCCGAAGGAAGAACTTTCCGGTTTCGGCTGGCTGGAGAAGGAACTGGAGAAGGACCGGAGGGAGAAAGAGGAACAGCGACAGGCACAGCAGAGGGTTTCTCCCGGCAGCTGGCAGAACGGAGGGAATGCGCCCGGAGACACACCGGGGCAGGGACAGTACTTCCGCAACAGCTCTCCTATACAGAAGCCGGAGGGAGAGTTTCCGAAGAGAGATTACGCTCCCTTTCAGGATAATAACCCGGGCACAGGGAAGGGCACAGATCCGTCAGACCGGCGGGGCGACAAAAGACCTGAAGGCGGTCCGGGAGGCCGTTGGGCGGCAGTTATTTCCATGGCGGTTGTGTTCGGTCTCATCGCAGGTCTGGTGATGTTTGGCGTCAATGCGGTGGGCACGAGACTTCTTCCGGCAGGAAAGGAATCGACGGCCGCATCCTCCGACAGCAGTGAGAAAAAGGAAAGTACGAAGAAGGAAAAGAAGATCGCAACGGTCAAGAGCACCTCTGAGAATAAAAGTGCTTCCGTATCTTCCGGGGGCGGAACGGTGGCTCAGGTGGCGGCAGACTGCATGCCTTCCCTGGTGACGATTTCCACGATGTCTGTGCAGGAGATGCGCAGCTTTTTCGGCGGAACACAGAAGTATCAGGTTCAGGGTGCCGGTACCGGCGTGATCATCGGACAGAATGATACAGAACTTCTGATTGCCACGAACAATCATGTAGTTGAAGGTGCGCAGCAACTCTCCGTGGGCTTTGCCGATGAATCCGCCATCGCCGGACAGATCAAGGGTACAGATCCGGACAATGATCTGGCTGTTGTGGCAGTGGCACTCTCCGACATACCGGAGAAGACACAGAAAGAAATCAAGGCCGCAGTCATCGGCGATTCGGATGAGCTGGTGCTCGGTCAGCAGGTGGTGGCCATCGGAAATGCCCTTGGCTACGGACAGTCCGTCACCAGCGGTTATGTCAGCGGTCTGAACCGGTCGCTTGACTTCCAGGACGGAAATGAATCTTTCACTTCCAGCGGTCTGATTCAGACGGATGCGGCCATCAACTCCGGAAACTCCGGCGGCGCGCTTCTGAACATGCAGGGAGAACTGGTGGGTATCAATGAGGCGAAGAGTTCTTCCGGTCAGGGACAGGCGTCTGTCGACAACATCGGCTACGCAATCCCGATGACTAAGGCGGAGCCGATTCTCCAGAAGCTGATGACTCAGAAGACCCGAACAGCTCTGAAGGCAGAGGAACAGGGATATCTGGGAGTTACCTGCGCGGATGTGACCAGTGAGTATGCGCAGATGTATCAGATGCCTGAGGGCGTATGCTTCACATCGGTTGTGCCGGACGGCCCTGCAGATCAGGCAGGTATTCAGAAGGGTGATGTGCTCACATCCTTTGACGGAAAAAAAGTCAAAAACTATGAGAAGCTCCAGAGCGTCATGCAGTATTACAGAAGCGGTGAAACGGTGGAAGTAATCGTCCAGAGACAGGAGAACGGCGAGTACAAAGAAAAGAAAGTCACGCTTACTCTCGGCACAAAGGAGGCTCTTGAAGCCGCACAGCGGGGCGCCGGACAGGGAACGCAGGATCCGGATGCTGACGGGGAGCAGGAGCGGCAGCGGGAAGAGCAGCAGGAATCGGACGGAATGAATCCGTATGATCTGTTCCGCCAGCTCTTCGGAGATGATTTCTGATCAGGACAGATATGAGACAGAGAAAGGCGCGCGGGCACAGTTGTGTTTCGGGCGCCTGCGTTTTATCTCATAGGAAATTGCTTCGCATTCCCTATGAGACAAAACGCTCCGCTTAGATGCGCAGCTCGCAGATGGGAAGATCGCTTCGCGATTCTGCTCGCGCGCCTTTCGTCCGCTGCGCTCACCGGGAGGATGAGGGGGATGGGGGAGTCGATGTCCGCTTGCGGACTTTGTTCTGGTATAGGAAATTGCTCCGCAATCCCTATACCAGAACGCTCCGCAGGATGCGCACTCGCGCGATATGTAGATGCGTTGCATCCGCGCTCGGCGCGAGAATGTCGCTAGCGACATTCTTTTTTACCGGGAGTTCGCTCCCCACACAGGTCGGAATATCAATAGTGACACTGTACGAAAACGCAGTTTTTTAGTATAATATACAAGTTAGTATGAATGAGTTTAATGTAATCGGGATCAGACTAGAAACAGGAACTGTGGAAACTGATAGCCAATACGAAAGGATACTATCAAATGTCAGATGACAGAAGATATGACGGTGACTTCCGCGAGGTGACGGAGGATTTCAGCGAGCCTGAGGAGATTGAAATTATCATGGAATCAGGAGATGAATCCGCAGGCGGCAGCAGTGCGGACGAGCAGGCGGATGGGTCCGGCGATTCTCCGGAGGGAACAGAGAAGGACGCACCGGATGAAAAGTACTGCGTGATCTGCCACAGATCCAGCAGAAAGGCCGGAAAACTGGTGGATATTCCGGGAGGTATGTGTGTCTGTACAGACTGCCTGCAGAAAGGCTTTGACACGATGCAGCATTCGGGAATCAACCTGAATGAGTCTTTCGGGATTTTTCCCCCGTTTATCACCAGCGACAACATTGACATGGACATGCTGGGAACCATGCATCAGCCGAAGAAGAAAAAGAAGACGAAGCCGGTGAAGAAACTGACACTGGAGGATCTTCCGGCACCCCATATGATCAAGGCGAAGCTTGATGAATATGTAATCGGTCAGGACAGAGCCAAGAAGATCATGGCCGTCGGTGTTTACAATCACTATAAGCGAATCCTGAGCGAGCCCGCGAAGGACGACGATGTAGAAATAGAGAAATCCAATATGCTGATGATCGGACCCACAGGTTCCGGAAAGACGTATCTGGTCAAGACCCTTGCCAGACTTCTGGATGTGCCGCTGGCCATGACAGATGCCACGAGTCTCACCGAGGCCGGATACATCGGCGACGATATCGAGAGTGTTGTCTCCAAGCTTCTGGCAGCGGCGGACAATGATGTCGAGAGGGCAGAACACGGCATTATTTTTATCGATGAGATTGACAAGATCGCGAAGAAAAAGAACACAAATCAGCGCGATGTGAGCGGTGAGGCTGTTCAGCAGGGAATGCTCAAGCTTCTGGAGGGAAGCGAAGTGGAAGTCCCTGTGGGCGCTACCAATAAGAATGCCATGGTGCCGCTGGAAACAGTGAACACAAAGAACATCCTCTTTATCTGTGGAGGAGCCTTCCCGGATCTGGAAAATGTTATCAAGGAGCGGCTGACGAAGACGTCCACCATGGGCTTCCAGTCGGAGCTCAAAGACCGGTTTGACGGCGACAAAGACATTCTGCAGCAGGTCCGCATGGAAGATCTCCGGCAGTTCGGAATGATTCCGGAGTTCCTGGGCCGGCTTCCCATCGTCTTTGCGCTGGAGAGTCTGACAGAGGATATGCTGGTCGAGATTCTCAGAGAACCGAAGAATGCGATACTCAAGCAGTACAGAAAACTCATGGAAATCGATGAAGTCAAGCTGACCTTTGAGGATGAAGCGCTTCACGCCATTGCCGCCAAAGCTCTGGAGAGAGAGACCGGCGCACGTGCACTCCGCGCCATCATCGAGGACTTTATGCTGGATATCATGTATGAGGTCCCCAAGGACAAGAACATCGGAGAGGTGATCGTCACAAGAGCTCTTGTGGAACATAAAGGTGCTCCGAAGATTATTTTCCGGGGGCAGGAATACGACCTGGGTTCCTGAGGGATTGAGGCGCCCGGCACAGAGATCCTTACCCTTAAGAGAGGTTTCACCGGCGTCACTCAGGATAGATATAGAAACTATATAATACAAGATGAGGGAGGAACAGAACATGGAAAAAAAGAAGGGCATCATTGCGGAGTTTAAGGAGTTCATAGCCCGCGGAAACGTGATGGATCTGGCGATTGGTATGGTGATTGGCAGCGCTTTTACTGCCATCGTCACCTCACTGGTGAATGATATCGTCATGCCGCTGATCTCACTGATCACAGGTGGAATCAGTTTCACCCAGTGGAACGTTGCGCTGGGATCCGGAAAAGAGCCGCCGGTTCTCGGCTTCGGTACATTTCTGGCAGCAGTGATCAATTTCCTGCTGATCGCACTGGTGATCTTTGCTGTCGTAAAGGGACTCAACAAGATGCATGATCTTGCGGAGAAGACAGGAAAACTCTCCAAGAAGAAAGAGGAGGCACCGACAACAAAGAAATGTCCGTACTGCCTGAGCGAGGTCGACATCAAGGCTACCAGATGTCCGCATTGTACTTCCGTGCTTGAGGAAGCAAAAGAGAGCGCTAAGGCTGATAAATAATTACAGAATCAGGAAGGGATAAGAGATGAGTTACGCTGACCAGGTATTTGTTGATATGTGCCGCGATATTATTGATCACGGCTGCAGTACAGAAGGAGAGAAAGTCCGTCCCCATTGGGAAGACGGAGCAAGCGCCTACACCATCAAGAAATTCGGGGTTGTCAACCGTTATGATCTCAGAAAGGAATTTCCGGCCATCACGCTCCGGAGAACCGCAATCAAGAGCTGTACGGATGAGCTTCTGTGGATCTGGCAGAAAAAATCCAACAACGTAAAGGATCTCAAGAGTCACATCTGGGATGCGTGGGCGGACGAGAACGGAACTATCGGAAAGGCCTATGGTTATCAGCTGGGCGTGAAATACAAATTCCCGGAGGGGGAGATGGATCAGGTGGACAGACTCATCTACGATCTGAAAAACAACCCCTACAGCCGTCGTATTCTCACAAGCATCTACAACTTCCAGGATCTTCATGAAATGGCACTTTATCCTTGTGCCTACTCTATGACTTTCAATGTCACAAAGGAGCCGGGATCGGAGAAACTGGTGTTGAATTCTATTCTGAATCAGAGATCCCAGGATATTCTGACGGCAAATAACTGGAATGTATGTCAGTACGCGATTCTCACCATGATGATTGCCCAGACCTGCGGCATGATCCCGGGTGAGTTCATGCATGTCATTGCGGATGCGCACATTTACGACAGACATATTCCGCTGGTGGAGGAGCTGATTACCAGAGAACAGTATCCGGCACCGAAGGTACATCTGAATCCGGAGATCACGGATTTTTATCAGTTCACACCGGATGATGTCATTGTAGAGGATTACGTGACCGGTCCTCAGATCAAAAATATTCCTGTCGCCGTCTGACGGGAAGTATAGAAAGAAATCAGAGCTGTTGTGGGGGATTACATCCCTGCGGCAGCTCTGTTTTGTACCTCTCATAGGAAATTCCTCAGAATTTCCCATGAGACAAAACGCTCCGCGGGATGCGCAGCTCGCAGATGGGAAGATCGCTTCGCGATTCTGCTCGCGCGCCAAAGTCCTGCTGCGCTCCCCCTCAGGATTGAGGGGATGGGGAGTCGAAGTCCGCTTGCGGACTTTGTTCCGATATAGGAAATAGCTTCGCAATCTCCTATACCGGAACGCACCGCTTAGATGCGCGGCTCGCAGGCGAGAGGATCGCTTACGCGATTCTGCCCGTGCGCCCGGGGGGGCTTTGTGCTTGCTAAGGCCGGCCGGAAAATGGTATGATCGCAGAAGCGACAATCAACAGGAGGAAAGATACATTGAGAGCAATTTTATGTGCAGATAAAAACTGGGGAATCGGAAAGAACAACAAACTGCTGGTGAGCATTCCGGCGGATATGCGTTTTTTCCGCGATACAACAAGCAATCATGTAGTGGTGATGGGACGAAAGACCCTGGAGAGTTTTCCGGGTGGAAAGCCGCTGAAGAACCGGACCAACATCGTTCTTTCTTCCAATCGGAACTACAAAGTCCCGGATGCCCTTGTGGTTCACAGCGAGCAGGAGCTTCTCGAGGAACTGAAGAAATATGACACGGATGAAATCTATGTCATTGGGGGAGCTGCTGTCTACGAGCTGATGCTTCCGTACTGCGACACGGTTTATGTCACAAGAGTGGAGATGGAATATGACGCGGATACCCGCTTCCCGGATCTGGACCGGATGCCGGAGTGGGAGATCACGGAAGAGAGCGAAGAGCAGACGTATTTCGATGTAGAGTACAGATTCTGTACGTACAGAAGAAAAAAGCAGACAGAGGAGACTGAAGTATGAAGACAAAAACCGTAAAAATTGGTGACAGGGTCATCGGAGGGGGGAATCCCATCCTGATCCAGTCCATGACAAATACGAAGACGGAAAATGTGGAAGAGACGGTGGCGCAGATTCAGGCTCTGACAGGAGCCGGCTGTGACATTATCCGCTGTGCCGTACCCACGATGGAGGCGGCAAAGGCGCTGCGGCAGATTCGCGACAGAATAGAAATTCCGCTGGTGGCGGATATTCACTTTGATTATAAGCTGGCTATTGCGGCGATGGAGAACGGAGCGGACAAGGTAAGGATCAATCCCGGAAACATCGGAAGTGTGGATCGCGTGAGAGCGGTGGTGGATTGTGCCAGAGAGCGGAACATCCCCCTTCGCGTGGGCGTCAACAGCGGATCCCTCGAGAAGGATCTCGTCGAAAAATACGGAGGAGTGACCGCCGAAGGTCTGGTGGAAAGTGCCCTTCACCAGGCAGAGATCATTGAGGATATGGGCTATGACAATCTCGTCATCAGTATAAAATCCTCCGATGTCATGATGTGCGCAAAGGCTCATGAACTCATTGCCGAGAAGACGGAGCATCCTCTTCATGTGGGAATTACAGAGGCGGGAACTCTGTACTCGGGAAATATCAAGTCGGCCGTTGGTCTGGGCATCATCCTTTATCAGGGAATCGGCGATACGATCCGTGTCTCTCTGACAGGAGATCCGCTGGAAGAGGTAAAATCCGCGAAGAGAATTCTCAAGACCCTGGGACTTCGAAAAGGCGGAATTGAGGTGGTGTCCTGTCCGACCTGCGGAAGAACACAGATTGATCTGATCGGACTGGCAAACAAAGTGGAGACGATGGTGCAGGATATTCCGCTGGATATCAAGGTGGCGGTTATGGGCTGCGTCGTAAACGGACCGGGAGAGGCCAGAGAGGCGGACATCGGCATTGCCGGTGGAAAAGGCGAAGGACTTCTGATCAAAAAAGGAGAGATTATCCGCAAAATGCCGGAGGATCAGCTTCTTGACGCTCTCCGCGAGGAACTTTTGAACTGGAAAGCCTGAGGAAATACTTTCAGAGGGAACGAAGGAGCCGCTCCATCAGGTAGAGCACACTGGAGTAGATAGGAATGGATAGTTACGAATCTGAAAAATCACTGAGCGAGGTCTTTCCAAACCTGGATCTGGAGGGCGACCTCGATGAATACCTGAAATTCGCGAGAGTGAAACGGATTGCCATGGACCGGCGCAGAAATGTACTCCACGTGTACCTGGACAGTACGCAGTGGATCCAGAAGAAGTACATCTATGAACTGGAGAAACAGATCCGGGAGAAGCTTTTCCCACGGACTGAGATAAGCGTAAAGGTGTCGGAGCACTTTATTCTGTCCAGACAGTATACGCCGGAGCGCCTTCTGGAGGTTTATAAGAAGAGTATGCTCTTCGAGCTCAAACAAAAGGATGTCCTTCTGAGTTATCTGTTCCGGACGGCGAGAATCAGCTTTCCGGAAGAGGAAAAAATGCTGATGGAGCTGGAAGACTCTGTGATCGGACACACCAGGTCGGCGGATCTGTGCAGATATGTGGATCATGTCTTCACGGAGAGAAGCGGAATGGATATGGAGATTGAGCTCTCCTATTATGAGGTCAGTGACAGAAAAGACCGGGAGAACAGTGAGAGACTCATTCAGGCAAAAGCGCGTCATATCTGGGCGAATTCCCAGAAGGGACGGGAAGCCGGCGGCGTGGCTGCCGGCCTCCCGGAGCAGGAGGAAGGAACCGGTCATGCTCCGGCTTCAGCTGCTGCCGCTGCTTTAGCACCTGCGGCCAAGGCGCCCGGAGGAAAAACTCCGGCGGCCGGCGGAAAATTCAAGGGCAAGTTCAGCGGAAGAAGGGGCGGCTTCGGCTTCAGCGACAGGCTCAAGGCGAATGAGGATGATCCGAATCTGATTTACGGCCGTGACTTTGAGGATGACAGCATCGCCATCGAATCCATCGACGAGACGGTCGGGGAGGCGGCGATCCGCGGCGAAGTCGTTGCCTGTGAGATCCGGGATCTCCGGAATGAGAAGGCGCTGGTTATTTTTGCAGTGACGGATGACACCGACACGATCCAGGCGAAAATTTTTATCCTTCAGAGTCAGAAGAAAGAACTGGAGGGAGAGATCAAGCCCGGAAAATTCATTAAACTCAAGGGACGGGTGATGATGGACAACTGGGAGCACGAGCTCACCTTCCAGTCGATATCCGGAATCGTACGCACCACGGATTTCCGCGAAAAGCGATATGACAACAGCCCGGAGAAGCGGGTGGAGCTCCACTGCCACACAAAGATGAGCGATATGGATGGCGTGTCGGATGTCCGGCGTCTTGTGAAGAGAGCATATCAGTGGGGGATGCCGGCCATCGCCATCACGGATCACGGAGTCGTGCAGGCGTTCCCGGACGCGAATCACGAGATGGAGGATATCGACGGAGCCTACCGCAAGAAATATGCTGCGGAGCACCCGGACGCCACCAAAGATGAACTGAAAAAAGTTTCGGCTCCTTTCAAGGTTATATACGGGATGGAAGGATATCTGGTCGACGATATGAAGGGAATTGCCACGGACAGCCGAGGGCAGTCCCTGGACGACAGTTATGTCGTCTTTGATATCGAGACTACAGGTCTTTCGAACCTTACCTGCAAGATTATTGAAATCGGTGCAGTCCGTGTGGAACATGGAGAAGTGGTGAGCCGTTTTTCCGAGTTCATAAATCCGGAGGTTCCGATTCCCTTCAGGATCACGGAACTGACAAGTATCACCGATGCCATGGTAGAAGATGCACCTGTCATTGAGGAGATTCTTCCGAAATTCCGCGAATTCTGCGGTGACGCCGTACTGGTTGCCCACAACGCGGACTTCGATACAGGCTTTATCAAGATGGAGTGTGAGAGGCAGAAGCTTGACTGGGAATTCACCTATGTGGACACGGTTGCCATGGCGCAGATGCTTCTTCCCGGCCTGTCCAGATTCAAGCTGGATACGGTGGCCAAGGCTGTGGGTGTTCCGCTGGAACATCACCATCGGGCGGTGGATGACGCGGAGTGTACGGCCTGGATCTTTGTAAAATTTGTGGAGATGCTGAAAGAGCAGAAGATCCTGGATCTGGATGCGCTGAACAAAGAGGGAAGCATGAACCAGAATGCCATTCGCAAGATGAAGTCTCATCATGTGATCATTCTGGCGAAAAATGAGGAGGGACGTGTCAATCTCTACCGCTGCGTCTCGGAGTCTCATTTGAAATACTTTAATCGCCAGGCGAAACTGCCCAGAAGTTTCATCGAGGAGCACAGGGAGGGACTGATTATCGGTTCGGCCTGCGTCGCCGGTGAGTTGTACCAGGCTCTGCTCAGAGGAGCCCCGGATGCAGAGATTGCGCGGATTGTCAGCTTCTATGATTATCTGGAGATTCAGCCACTTGGCAACAATGCCTTTCTCATTGAGGACGAGAAAAACCCGGCAGTGACCTGTATGGAGGATCTTCAGGAGATCAACCGGAAAATCGTAAAACTCGGTGAGCAGTTTCACAAGCCGGTGGTGGCCACCTGTGATGTTCACTTTATGGATCCTGAGGACGAAATCTACCGCCGGATCATCATGGCGGGAAAGAAGTTCGCGGATGCGGACAAGCAGGAGCCGCTTTTCCTGCGAACCACAGAGGAAATGCTGGCGGAGTTTGAATATCTGGGATCAGAAAAGGCCAGAGAGGTGGTCATTGAAAACACCCAAAAGATCGCGGACATGGTGGAGAAGATCAGTCCGATTTATCCGAAGAAATGTCCGCCGGTTATTCCGAAATCCGATGAGATGCTGCGAACGATCTGTGAGCGGAAGGCTCACGAGATTTACGGACCGGATCTTCCGGAGGAGGTGTCGGCGCGCCTTGAGAGAGAGCTGACGTCTATCATCTCCAACGGTTATGCCGTTATGTACATCATTGCCCAGAAGTTGGTGTGGAAGTGCAACGAGGACGGCTACCTGGTTGGATCCCGGGGATCTGTCGGTTCCTCTTTCGCAGCCACCATGTCCGGTATCACGGAAGTAAACCCGCTGCCGCCCCACTATCTCTGTCACCACGACTATCATGTGGAGTTCAATACCCCGGATGTGGAAAAATACCGGAAAATGGGATATTCGGGCTGCGATATGCCGGACAAAGAATGTCCGGTCTGCGGAAAACTGATGGACAAGATCGGTTTTAACATTCCCTTCGAGACCTTCCTGGGATTCGCGGGAAACAAGGAGCCGGATATCGATCTGAATTTCTCCGGTGAATATCAGACCAAGGCACATGCCTATACCTCGGTAATCTTCGGCGACGGCCAGACCTTCAAGGCGGGAACCATCGGTACCCTCGCAGACAAGACGGCCTTCGGTTTCGTAAAGAATTATTACGAGGAGAGAGGAATACACAAGAGAACCTGTGAGATCGACCGCATCGTCAAAGGGTGTGTCGGAATCCGGAGAACCACGGGACAGCATCCGGGAGGAATCATCGTTCTTCCGGTGGGCATGGATATCAATACCATCACCCCTGTACAGCATCCGGCAGATGATCCGAACTCGGATATCATCAGTACACACTTTGACTATCACTCCATCGATTCCAACCTTTTGAAGCTTGATATTCTGGGACACGATGATCCTACCATGATTCGAATGCTCGAGGATCTCACCGGCGAGGATGCCACGAAGATTCCGCTGGATGAACCGAAGGTCATGAGCCTGTTCCAGAACCTGAGCGCATTGAATCTTCAGCCCTCGGATATCCGTGGCATCAAACTTGGAACACTGGGAATCCCGGAGTTCGGAACCAGCTTTGCCATGCAGATGCTTTTTGATACGAAACCCCAGAACTTTACGGATCTCTGCCGTATCTCCGGTCTGTCCCACGGAACGGACGTATACCTGGGAAACGCGGAGACACTGATCAAAGAAGGAAAATGTACCCTCGGTACGGCAATCTGCTGTCGAGACGATATCATGGTCTACCTGATCAACAGGGGAATGGATTCTGAGGAGAGTTTCTCCATCATGGAGAAAGTTCGAAAGGGAATCATCGCCAAAGGCGTGTGCAAAGAGTGGCCGGACTGGATCAAGGATATGAAAGAACACGGCGTGCCTGACTGGTATATCTGGTCCTGTGAGAAAATCAAGTACATGTTCCCGAAGGGACATGCGGTGGCCTACGTTATGATGGCCTACCGGGTGGGCTGGTTCAAGGTCTACAAGCCGCTGGCTTACTACGCGGCCTTCTTCTCCATCCGCGCAAA
Organism: Eubacterium sp.; assembly: GCA_024684035.1. Classification (GTDB taxonomy): domain Bacteria; phylum Bacillota; class Clostridia; order Lachnospirales; family Lachnospiraceae; genus Bilifractor. Next base: position 30,152 of record JAIKXQ010000095.1, read on the forward strand.
AGCCTTTTCCTACGAAAAAATGTGTCAGGGACGTCAGCATCTGGAGCAGATCATGGACGAGTACAATTCCAGAAAGGATCAGCTCTCCAAGATGGAGCAGGATCAGTACACAGATATGTGTCTGGTGGAGGAAATGTATGCGAGAGGGCTGGAGTTCATGCCCATCGATATCTACCGGGTACAGCCGCACCGCTTCCAGATTATCGACGGCAAACTGATGCCCTCCCTGGACGCCATCGACGGCCTTGGCTCCGTGGCTGCGGACAGCATCTGTCTGGCCGCCAGAGACGGAAAATTCCTGTCCAAGGACGATCTTCGCCAGAGGGGAAAAGTCGGAAAGAGTATCACCGATACCCTGGACCGGCTTGGCATCGTCAGCGACCTGCCGGAGACCAACCAGATCTCACTGTTTGATTTTGCGTCCATGTAAAACGATACGATCCGGAAAACTTAAACTTGTCTATGTATTATGTACAAAAAAGAGAGTTGCCCTTGCGTGAGGCAACTCTCTTTTTTATGGATTTGCAGTTTGAGGATAAGAAGGACGTTTTGCTTCTCTCCATTGAGAATGTGTAGGAGGTTAATGGGGTTATAAGCATTGTTTCGCGAGGAAGCGCCAGCGGTTGGGGACAGAGTTATACAACGCGAACGATAGGAGCGTAGACCGAAGCGCGAGCATAGCGCTGGTGTCGTGAGCATGTTTGAGCCCGCTTTGGACATCGCCCGGAGGGCATAGAATCAAAGCGGGCGAGTTTTGCGGGAGCACCAGCAATCGGCGGCGGAGCGCTGAGGGCGAGAGCGACGTGTGAGCGTGTATACTCTGTTCCCACCGCGTCGATTCGCTTTTACTGTTTTTGCAGTATATAAGCGGGATTCGTCATAAGAGTTCCCGGATCGCCTCCAGCAACCTGTCGTTGTCCTCCGGGCTCATGAAGCAGAACCGGAAGTACTTGTCGGAGAGGAACGGAAACGTGGAGCAGTTGCGGATCATCAGCCCCTTCCGGATGCAGTGCTCAAAGAGCTGCTGGGCGTCCACGTCATCCTTCAGAATTCGAACCAGAAGGAAATTCGCCTTCGGCGGATAGGTTTTCACCGTATCCATGGCGGAGAAGGCTTCATACATCCGTTTCCGCTCTTGATCAATCAGACTGCCGGTTTCCCTGATATAGGCTTCGTCCTGGAACATCAGGCGGCCGGCGATCTCAGCCAGAGAGCTGATGGACCAGGGATTCTGCATAGTCTGAATTCTTCGGATCAGATCGGCGTTTCCGGTGACGGCATAGCCGAGGCGAAGGCCCGGTGCCGCAAAAAACTTGGAGGTGCCCCGGAGGATGGCCAGATTTGTATAGTATTCGGTCAGCGGAACCGAGGAGATTTTTTCGTCCGCATGAGTGAATTCCACATAGGTCTCATCCACCATGACGAAGATGCCGTGCTCCATGCAGGAATCCAGTATGGTTCGCATCCGGGAGCGGTTGATGGCAGAGGACGTCGGATTGTTGGGGTTGCACAGGATGAGGAGATCAATACCGTCGTTCAGGTGGCTGCAGAGATCATCCACATCAAGGGCAAAATCATTTTCTTCCCGGAGAGGATAATAGAGGGTGTGGCCTCCCTTGAGGGTTATTTCCCTCTCGTACTCGGAATAGGTGGGACCCAGGATCATGGCTTTTTTCGGCGCAATGGTGGAGATCACGAGGGAAATCAGTTCTGTGGATCCGTTTCCCACAATGATATTTTCGTAATTGGTTCCGGCATAACCGGCAATTGTCCGGCGCAGTTCTTTGTATTCACGGTCCGGATATGTCTGGATCGCGTCGATATGTCTGCTGATGGAGTCCTTCAGATTCTGTGAGATACCCAGAGGATTGATGTTTGCGGAATAGCTGACGATATCCTCTTTTTTGATGCCGTAGATGTCCTCGATTTTTTCCAGATCACTTCCGTGAAAGTGATCCTTGTGTTTAAGCTTGACCTGTTCCATAGCGTCACCTTTGTCTTTCTTTGATATAAAAATGCTTCGCGCGCTCGTGAAAAGAGCTGCGGATTGCGTGAATTTTCTATATGTTGTATAATTTTACAATTATAAGGGCATTTCTGCCCCCGTCAGGAGTACAGACAATGCGAAGATCAGGGAAGGCGGATGCCTTCCACTCGACTAAGTGTAATTCCGGCGACCTGTTTCGTCAAGTTTGCCGGTAAAGTGAGGTAAGGTGGGAGTATTGAGCAGACAAGAGGGAACAAAGACAGCGGGATTTACATATGACCTTCCGGAACTGGTTCCATCCGAAACAGAGATCCGTCTTCGGGTGAAGGAGAATACGAAGCGTCGAAGTTCGATCCGACTGAAGGCGTCAGACGGTTCGGTGATCCGGGGCAGCGTGTATTCCGACGATCTGAGAATCGACATTGAGGATGCCGCCTTTGAGGGAGACGACTGTGAAGTCCGTTTTGTTGCGAATGCGGCAGGAATAAAGGCCGGAGACTGCGCGGAGGGCATGATTGTTGTGAGCAGCAACCTCTCAGAGACGGAAATTCCTGTGATCATCCAGTGTACGGGAACGGATGTGGAAGCGTTTCCGGTGGACGTGAATACGCTGGATGATTTTTCCAGGCTGTGCCAGAAAAGTCTTCGTGAGGGCTTCCGGCTCTTCACAAATCCTTCTTTTGCGCGGATTCTCAACGGAAACAACAGGAAGTACCTGGCACTCTACAAGGGAATGTCCGCCAACCCGGTGACCTATCAGCATCTGGAGGAGTTCCTGGTTGCCACAGGAAAAAAAGCACCTATTGAGATCTCTTTGGATCGGCAGGAAAAGGCGGTTTATCATCTGGATGTCTCTCAGAAGGATACCCTCTATGTCTACCGGAATTCCTGGGGGTATGTGCGCCTGGAAGTGGAAGTCGAAGGAGACTTCCTCGAGGTGGAGAAGCAGGTGATTACGACCGAGGATTTCATCGGAAAAGTGTATGGACTTTCCTATATTGTTCATCGCGATAAAATCGGAGAGGGACGGGTATACGGACGGATTATCATCCGCAGTGTACACCAGACGCTGGAATATCAGGTAGAGGCATCGGCGAGAGAAGACACGCAGATTCTTCCGTCAGTGGTCAGAAACAGGAAGATTTCCTGGCTGCTCCGGGATTATCTGAACCTGAGACTTCATATTCTGGATTTCCGCAGCTGGCAGGAGTCTTCTGCCATGACTCTGCGGGAAATGACGGAGGAAACACCCCACGACGTCCTGGGACTTCTGTATTCCGCGTACCTGCATTACACCATGGAAGATACGGCGAAAATGATCGAGGCTCTCTGGCCCATCAAGGAGGGCGAGGTGACGCTGGAATCTCCGGAGGAAAAAGGCGCGTATCTGGTTCTGGCGAAGGCCGCAAATCTTCTTCCGCCGGAGAGGATGGACGTTCTGGCGGATCTTCGAAGGTACTATCGTCGAAGTCCCGAGTGCTATCTTATGCTCTATCTGATTCATCGCGAAATGGGAGACGATGATTTCAATCCTGCGGACCGGATGCAGGAACTTGAGGATTGCTATAATGCGGGCTGTTCCAGTCCTTTTCTCTATCTGGATGCCTGGGAACTGCTGAAAAATGAAGAGGCGCTTCTCCGAAGACTGTCAACCTTTATGATCCGGGTTCTGGCTTTCGGGCAGCGGTACGGGGAACTGACAGAAGGCCTGCTTCAGAGAACGGCTTTTCTCAGTGATAACGCGAAGCAGTTCAACCCCGCGGTCTACCGGCTGTTGACCAAGGGCTACGAGAAATATCCGAATAACGATGTACTTGAGGCAGTCTGCAAGATGCAGATCAAGAGTGATCCCATCAATCCTGCCTACTTTGCGTGGTATGAGAAGGCTGTGGAGAAGGATATCCGGATCACCCGCCTTTACGAGTACTACATGGAAACCTATGGCAAAGATGCTTCGGAAGAAATTCCGCTTGCGGTTCTCATGTACTTCGCGACAAACGACACCATCGGAGAGAAAAAGAAGGCGCTGCTCTATGCCAATATCATCCTTCATATGGATGAAGATGATACGATGTATCTCAACTACGTGAAGAAGATGCACACCTTTGCGGAAAATGCTCTTCGACACGGAAGAATCAACGAAAACTATGCAGTGCTTTATCAGAGATTTTTCAGAAAACCGTCGGATCCGGAGACGGCAAAACAGCTGGCCGATGTGATTTTTTCAAGAAAGGTTACGCTGAAGAATTCTAAGATCCGAAGGGTGGTTGTGACGCATACGGCACTGAAAAATGAAGAGGCCGTTGTTGTGGTGGACGGAACCGCCTATCCGAGAATTTATTCCGAGGATGCGCAGCTTATGTTTGAGGATGTGCATCACCGGAGATTCGCGTCGACGATTCCCTACGAAATCTCAGAGCCGGGGACGATGCTGAATCTGGCGAAGACCTGTCTGGAATTCGGGATCGATCATGCGGGTGCCCAGCTGTACGTGTGCCACGAGAAGGCCTTTCGCATGGATGTGAATGCTCATACGATTGCAGCCTATCGGGCGGCTGTCCGGAACGAGGCTTTCACGGACGAGTACCGGGATTCCATTCGCAGAAAACTTCTGGAATATGATCTGGATCATCCGGAAGAACCGTTGCTTCCGGATTCTCTTCCTGCGGATGAACTGTTGGATTACGCGCGGGCGGACAAGACAGACACGGTGAAACTTCTGATTCGGGAAGGCCGGTATGAAGATGCGTTCCGCGCGGTCACAGAATTCGGTCCGGAGGGAATACCGGCTGGTCTTCTGCTGGAAATGACAAACCGGTTGATTCAGACCGGTGATCACGGCGGGGATGATGCGCTTGCCCGTCTTGCTGTGAATGTTTTCCTTAAAGGAGAACACAATGACAATATTCTTCTTTTCCTTGCGGGAAACTACAGGGGGCCGGTGGCAATTCTGGCACAGATCTGGAAGACGATGTATGCGTCCGGGATCGGAAGTACGAAGCTTGTCGAGCGGATCATGATTCAGTCTGTTCAGACCCGTCAGTTTCCGGGAATGGAAGAGGAACTGATCTCCGACTATGTTCGAAGATCAGGGAAAGCAGAAGTTACGGCGGCCTTTCTTGCCTATCTTTCAGATTATTATTTCCTGGGCGACCGGGAATTCGGTGACAGTGTATTCGGAACCATGGAACAGCAGATCAGAAACCGGGAGCTGGATTTTGCGATCTGTAAGCTGGCATTGCTGAAATACTATTCGGGACAGGAAGAACTGACCGGAGATCAGAAGGAACTGGCCCGTCAGATGCTGGAGCAGATGGATGCGCGGGGACTTCGATTCGACTTCTATGGAAGGCTTCCGAAAGAACTGACACAGGCATATCAGATCGATGACAAGGTTTTCATTCAGGAGCAGTTTGCCCGGGATGCAAGAGTCGTGCTTCACTATCGTCTCACAGAAAAAAACGGCGCGGTCGGCAAATGGATCGCCGAGCCCATGCGTAACGTCTACAAGGGTATTTTTGTGAGAGAGTTTCTCTTGTTCTACGGAGAAACCCTGACGTATTACCTCAGCGTGATGAAAGACGGAAAAGTTGAGAATACAGACAGTTATCAGGTGTCTCTCGGGGACATGGATACAAAGGGAAATACGAAATACCGCCTGCTGAACCGTCTTCTGGAGGCCATGGATCATGGCGACAAGGCGTCATTTGACCGGGCCTGGAGAACATACCGGACGCAGAAGCGATATGTGGATACATTCCTGAAACTCAGTGGCGAAGAGGCAGGATCCAAAGAGGCGGGATCCGTGACAAGTGAGAGGGAATTGCAATGAGCGCTAGAAATCTGATTGTGGGAGTCGACTTTAACCGGTCGCAGCCACAGATCTGTTACTACGAGAAAGAAAAAGAAAACGAAGTCACCGCGCCGATGAAGGTTGGAAATGACCAGGTGTCTTTTGAGGATATTTTTGACGAGCTTGATCAGCTTGAGAGCAGCGGGAGTGCGGAACTTTCGGAGAAACCGGAAATAATGAAGCGTCTCATCGAAAATGCCTCGGAGACGTTTCGCAAGTCTCTGGCAACGCTGGGACTTGACGATCCGGAGAGGCAGATCTCCGGAATTGTGATCACGGTGCCGAAGCTTCGGACACAGGAAGTTGCACTGATCCGGGGAATTTACCGGACGCTGGGACTCGATAAAGTCAGAGCTTATCTTCAGGATTATAAAGAGAGTTTCTACTACCATACCCTCTATCAGGACAGGGAAATCTGGAACAGAAATGTGGGATTCTACCGTTTTCAGGGAAGAACAGTCACCTTCGGTTCTCTCGTGATCAATACACTCACCCGTCCGGTGACTTTCCATTTTGCGGAAGGCATGAGTATGGAACTTAGTGACAAGAAGGATATGTGGGACGGACAGTTCTGCGAGATGATTGAGTCCACCTTGAATACCGGAGTTTACTCCGGCGTTATAGTGACAGGAGATACCTACAACAGAGACTGGTCAAAACGTTCCAGTGTCATGCTTCCGAGAAACGGGAGGAAGGCATTTATACAGGAAGGCCTTTTCGCGAAGGGAGCCTGCTATACAGCCAGGGAAAAAGCTGTGGAGAAGAGACTGGGGAACTATCTTTATCTCGGGGAGGATCTGGTTCGTACCAACATCGGGATGGAAATGGTGGTTCAGGGAAAAGCAACCTATTATCCGCTGCTGTCGGCCGGCATTAACTGGTACGAGGCGCAGAAAAACTACGAGTGCATTCTCGTGGGAGAAAAGCCGGAACTGAAGTTTCTTCTCAGCGGCATCGAGGATCGCCAGCAGAAACTGACCGTGATGAAACTTCCCGGTCTGGATTTGAAGAGCAGACCCGCGGGAACCATGAAACTCGGCATTCGGCTGTCCTACAGGAATGCCGGCTGCTGTGTGATTGAGGTGGAAGATCTCGGCTTTGGAGAACTGTATCCGTCCACCGGGCGTAAATGGCGGGAAGAGCTTACCTGTTGAGCAGGAAGTGAAACGCTTTCACCAGAGTTTTCCTAATATCAGATTAAAGAGGGACAGACATTGAGTAACGCAATATTGTGTCAGGTAAAAAGAGCGGAAAACCCGTATTATATCCGTGAGGTTGATTTGAGGATTTATTCCGTCGAGGAACTGTGTTTTTTCATAGACAAAAACCTTCCCCTCGTGGATGAGGAATTTTTCTCGGAAGAGCTGATCGACTGGCTGGCAAAAGAACTGAAGCTGCGCAGACTCGTCCAGACCATGGAGAGAATCCGGCAGGAAGAACCGGATAATGCAGTGGCCGGGCAGATTCTTGCTGTCAACCAGGAGCTAAGCTGGCTGTACGCCGGGGATAAAGAAAAACTGAAGAGGAACATAGAGGAAGTCTTTGCCCTTCCGATTCTCGAGAGAAGAGTCAGAAGAGCGGATATCCTGGTGGGATATCAGAAATATGCCAAAGCTATTGAGGCATATAAGGCGATTCTGGCGGATGGTAAGGTGGAAAATCCGGGGCAGATTCTGACGGGAAGGATATACCACAACACCGGTATTGCCTACTCCAGGCTTTTTCAGTTCGATGAAGCATCGTCCTGCCTGAAAAAAGCCTACGATCTCCTGCACACTCTGGAGTCGCTCAAGGACTATCTGTACTGTCTGTGGATCAGCGGAGGAAAAGAAGAATTCACAAATGCCTGCAGAGAGTACGAAGTAGACGCGAAGACCCGCAGAGAAATGGAGGAGGAACTGGAATCCTTTGACAGTGAGACCGGGCAGGAAGAAGAGGAAGACGTGACCGAGGATACTCTCAACACACTTGTGAGAGAGTATCACCGCCAGACAGGCTGCTAGTATAGCTGTTCTTAAATAACTCGACGAAGAGTCGGTATGTCAGAGTCATGAGCATGGCAAAAAGTGCAGATGGATGACAAAAGCAGCCGGAATTATTCCTTCTTTCGGAAAAGATTGAAAAAAATATTGACGCACATGGGCGTTTGTGCTTTAATAATTGTAAATCAAACAATACAACGCTTTAAACTGATGAAGTGGAGATCAAGCGAAAGGGGCACTCGCAGAGAGTCCGGGGTGGTGTGATCCGGGCAGAACGCTGATTCGTAAATGGACCACTGAGGGCACGGCGAAAGAGACACAGGAAGTGGATCGAGTAGTTGCTGACGTCTGGCATACGTTACAATGCCGGGGATATGATGGTATCTCACAGAGAGTGTGGAGACACAAAACAGGGTGGCACCACGGGTTTAGAATCGAATGTTCAGAGCTCGTCCCTGACAGACGGAAGTCTGTCGGGGGCGGGCTCTTTGTATTTTGGGGGACAAATTATGAATCAGACCACATTGGAAGAAGTAAAGAAAATTGCGGCATCCGGGGATTACAAGAGAATCCCTGTTTCAAGAGAAATCCTTTCGGATATCAGGACTCCGGTAGAGACACTCCGTGCATTGCAGAACGTGAGCAGTCACTGCTTCCTTCTGGAGAGTGTGGAGGACACCAGAGTGTGGGGACGGTATTCCTTCCTGGGATACGATCCATCCATGGAGATTTCCTGTAAGGATCATATGATGACAATCAACGCGGGCGGGAAAATCCAGATGAAGACGGAGCATCCGGGGATCTGCATCAAACAGATCATTGCGGAGAACAGATCGCCGAGAATTCCCGGTCTTCCGACCCTGACCGGCGGACTGGTGGGATATTTTTCCTACGACTACATTCAGTACGGGGAACCGGAGTTGAAGCTGGATGCACCGGACGAGGAGAAATTCGACGACGTCAACCTGATGCTCTTTGACAAGCTGATCTGTTTCGACAATCTCATGCAGAAAATCATCCTGATTGCGAATGTTCACACCGATGATCTGGAGACAGATTACAACAAAGCAGTGCTTCAGCTCGATGAGATGGAGAGGATTGTTCGCTATGGAGAACCAAAGCAGAACAAGAAGGGGCGTCTTCTGGAAGAACTGAAACCGAAGCTCTCCAGAGAGGAGTATTCAAAGAAGGTTGAGATCATCAAGAATTACATTCACGAAGGTGACATCTTCCAGCTGGTATTCTCCAATCCCATGAGTGCCGGATATGAGGGCAGTCTTCTGGATACCTACCGGGTGCTCCGGACAACAAATCCCTCACCTTATATGTTCTATTTCTCGGGAGATGACGTTGAGATAGCCGGAGCATCACCGGAGACACTGGTGAAGGTGGAGGACGGAGAGATCCGTACTTTCCCTCTGGCGGGAACCAGACCGAGAGGAGCATCCAGAGAAGAGGATGAGGAACTGGAGAAAAACCTTCTGGCCGATCCCAAGGAGAGAGCCGAGCACAATATGCTGGTAGACCTTGGCAGGAACGATCTCGGAAGACTCTCTGAGTTCGGAACGGTGGAGGTGGAGAGATATATGGATGTCCTCCGGTATTCCCATGTCATGCATATCGGTTCCGAGGTGAAGGGAACCTTAAGGAAAGACAGGCAGGCCATCGACGCGGTAGACTCCGTACTTCCGGCAGGAACCCTCTCGGGAGCTCCGAAGTTCCGGGCCTGTGAGCTGATCAATGAACTGGAGAATGATCGCAGGGGAATCTACGGTGGAGCCATCGGATATGTGGATTTCACCGGAAATCTGGATGTGTGCATTGCGATCCGTCTGGCTTATAAGCGAAAAGGTAAAGTTTATGTGCGTTCCGGAGCAGGAATTGTGGCAGACAGCGTTCCGGAGAACGAGTATCAGGAATGTATCAACAAGGCAAAAGCAGTGGCAGAGGCTCTGCGCAAGGCTGAGGAGGTGTGAGAGATGATTTTGCTGATTGATAATTATGACAGTTTTTCCTATAACCTCTATCAGCTCATCGGCTCTGTGGATCCGGATATAGAGGTGATTCGAAATGACGCAAAGTCGGTGGAGGAAATCCGTGAGATGAAACCCTCCTGTATCATTCTCTCGCCGGGACCGGGACGGCCGGCAGACGCGGGAGTCTGCGAAGCAGTCGTGAAGGAACTGGCCGGAGAAATCCCCATCATGGGTGTGTGCCTGGGGCATCAGGCGATCTGTGAAGCGGAAGGCGCGGAAGTTACCTATGCGAAGGAACTGATGCACGGAAAACAGTCGGAGATCCGGCTGAACACAGCTTCCCCGATTTTCAAGGGAATGAATGAGAAGGAAATGGTGGGACGTTATCACTCACTGGCTGTGAAGAGGGAATCCCTGCCGGAGAACCTCAGGGAAATTGCCGAGGCAGATGACGGCGAAGTCATGGCGGTGGCTGACGAAAAGAGAGCACTCTACGGTCTTCAGTTTCATCCGGAGTCCATCATGACTCCCGAGGGAAGATGCATGCTGAAGAACTTTTTGAATATATGCATTGAGAAAAACAGATAAGAAAGAGGAGAAGGAAAAATGATTAAAGAGGCAATTGATAAAATCGTGCGCAAAGGCGATCTCAGCTACGAAGAGGCACATACCGTTATGACGGAGATCATGACAGGTCAGACGACACAGACACAGAACGCTGCATTTCTGGCAGCCCTTTCCACGAAATCCACAAAGGCAGAGACCATCGAGGAGATCTCCGGCTGTGCGGCAGCCATGAGAGAGCAGGCTACACCGGTCAAACATCCGGGAATGAATGTACTGGAGATTGTGGGAACCGGCGGAGACGGAGCCCACTCCTTCAATATTTCCACAACCAGTGCTTTTGTGATTGCGGCTGCCGGTGTAAAAGTAGCCAAGCACGGAAACAGGGCGGCATCTTCCCTCTGTGGAACCGCAGACTGTCAGGAGGCTCTTGGGGCAAACATCGTGCAGGATCCGGAGAAGGCTGTAAAGATGCTCGAAGAGGTTGGCATGTGCTTCCTTTTTGCGCAGAGGTATCATGCGGCTATGAAGTACGTGGGACCGATCCGCAAAGAGCTGGGCTTCCGTACGGTGTTTAATATTCTGGGACCGTTGACAAACCCGGCAAGCCCGGAGTACTTCCTCCTGGGGGTGTACGATGCTTATCTGGTTGAGCCTGTGGCAAAAGTACTGGATAAACTGGGCGTGAAGAGAGCACTGGTTGTCTACGGCGACGACAAGATGGATGAGATCTCCGCATCCGGAACGACTACGATCTGTGAACTCAAAGACGGATACTACAGAACGACACAGATTGCGCCGGAGGACTTCGGCCTTGTCCGGGGAAAGAAAGAGGAACTTGTGGGAGGAACACCGGAGGACAATGCGGTCATCACCAGAGATATTCTCACGGGAAAAGAGAAAGGAACGAAGAGGACGGCAGTCCTTCTGAATGCGGGAGCAGCGCTTTATGTCGGCGGTGCCGCGGAAAGTATTGCTGACGGCGTAAAGAAGGCTGCGGAAATGATTGATTCCGGAGCGGCTCTGGAGAAGATGGAGCAGTACATTCGCGAGTCCAATGCGTAACGGAGGAATGAAAGAATGACCATACTGGACGAACTGGCCGGGTATGCTGCATACCGGGTGGAAGAAGCGTCGAAGAAAATCCCTTTTGAAGAGATGAGAAGGCAGGCAGAGGAGCTGGACTGCAATACGGGTTTTCCCTTCGAAAAAGCATTGGCGGCGCCGGGAATGTCCTTTATCTGTGAGGTGAAAAAGGCATCCCCTTCCAAGGGAGTCATTGCCGAAGATTTCCCGTGGGTGGAGATCGCGACGGACTATGAGAGCGCCGGTGCCTCGGCGATTTCCTGTCTCACCGAGCCGAAATGGTTCAAGGGACAGAATGAATATCTCAGAGAAATCACAAAGCACGTGAGCATACCGGTGCTTCGAAAAGATTTTACGGTGGATCCATACATGATCTTTGAGGCAAAATGTCTGGGGGCTTCCGCAGTGCTTCTGATCTGTGCGATTCTTGACGACGGACAACTCCGGGAGTACAGAGAAATAGCAGAGAGTCTTGGGCTTTCGGCACTGGTGGAGACCCATGACGCAGAAGAAGTCTACAGGGCGCTGGACAGCGGAGCGGGGATTATCGGCATCAATAACCGGAACCTGAAAGACTTTACCGTGGACATCCGCAACTCTGTGAGACTTCGCAGTGAGATCCCGGAAGACCGGCTGTGTGTGTCGGAGAGCGGAATAAAAACAGCGGAGGATGTCGGGGAACTCTACAGGAACCGCACGGACGCGGTGCTGATCGGCGAGACGCTTATGAGAAGTCCGGACAAGAAGGCGGCAATCGAAGAGCTCAGGAGTTGCTGCAGATAAGAAAAGCGCTGACACAGAAGCTGGATGTACAAAGAAACGGGTGTAAGCAATATGGAAAAAAGAAAAACAAAAATCAAACTGTGTGGCATGAGGACTGTGGAAGATATTGAGGCTGTAAACAGCTGCAGGCCGGACTTTGCGGGCATCATCTGCACCGATGGCTTTCGGCGTTATATCCCGTGGCAGGAAGCCCTGGAATTAAAAGAGAGACTGGATCCCTCGATTGCGTGCGTGGGTGTTTTTGTGAATGAGACCTACGAATACATAGAGACCTATCTGAAGCGTGGAATCATTGATGTTGTGCAGCTTCACGGCAGGGAAGATAATTATTACATCGAGCAGCTTCGGAGGGTCATGATGTATCAGGGGACCGTTGCCCCGGTGATCAAAGCTTTTACCGTCCGGAGCAGGGAAGACATCGAGGAGGCGTCCCGAAGCACTGCGGATTACATTCTTCTGGACAACGGAACCGGCAGCGGTGAGAGTTTTGACTGGAGTCTTCTGGAAGATGTCGGCCGTAAGTTTTTCCTGGCAGGCGGGCTCGGACCGGATAACGTCGCCGCTGCGGTAGAACAGCTTCAGCCCTTCGCGGTTGATATGAGCAGCCGGATCGAGACAGGTTTCAAAAAAGATCCTGTAAAGATGAGACTGGCCGTTGAGGCTGTGCGCAATCTGCAGAAGACGGGAGATTGCATCGGGCAGACAGAAACGGGCGCTTTGTGTTTTTCGTAGAAAAAACAAAGCGATGGAGATATAGCGGATCAGGCATTCCGCAAAGTGTACATTCATTTTTTTACACGGCGCGGATGCGGGAAAAGAGAGGAACAATTATGACAAACGAAAATGGAAGATTTGGAGAATTTGGCGGACAGTACGTTCCGGAGACGTTGATGAACGAGCTGTTTCGCCTGGAAAAAGCATATGAGCATTACAAAAACGATCCGGAGTTTGTAAGAGAACTGGACGACCTGATGAAAAACTACGCCGGCCGTCCGTCCAGACTGTACTATGCCGAGAAGATGACGAAGGATCTCGGCGGAGCAAAGATTTATCTGAAAAGAGAGGATCTGAATCACACAGGTGCCCATAAGATTAACAACTGTCTCGGACAGGTGCTGCTGGCAAAAAAAATGGGAAAGACCCGCGTGATCGCAGAGACCGGTGCAGGTCAGCACGGCGTGGCGACTGCCACGATTTGCGCGCTGCTCGGCATGGAGTGCGAGATCTTCATGGGAGAGATTGACTGCCAGAGACAGAAGCTGAATGTGTACAGAATGGAGCTGCTCGGAGCAAAGGTGCATCATGTGAAATCCGGCTCTCAGGTGCTCAAGGATGCGGTTAACGAGGCGATGCGCGAGTGGGTCAGCCGCGTGGATGACACCCACTATGTGCTCGGTTCCGTCATGGGACCTCACCCGTTCCCGACAATTGTCCGTGACTTCCAGGCTGTAATTTCCAAAGAAGCCAGAGAACAGATTCTTGAATTGGAAGGCAGACTGCCGGATGCGGTTCTGGCCTGCGTCGGCGGCGGCTCCAATGCCATCGGTGCGTTCTATAATTTTGTGCCGGATGAAGGAGTGAAACTGATCGGTTGTGAGGCTGCCGGCCGTGGCGTGAACACGGGGCAGACTGCGGCGACTATTGCCACCGGAAAGATGGGCGTCTTCCATGGTATGAAATCTCTGTTCTGCCAGAATGAGTACGGTCAGATCGACGAGGTATATTCGATTTCCGCGGGACTGGATTACCCGGGTATCGGACCGGAGCATGCATATCTTCATTCCATCGGCAGGGCGGAGTATGTGTCTGTTACCGATGATGAGGCTGTAGAGGCCTTCGAGTATCTCTCCAGAACGGAAGGTATCATCCCGGCCATTGAGAGTTCCCATGCGATCGCGCATGCGAGAAAACTCGCGCCGCAGATGAGCAGTGATGAGATCATGATCGTATGCGTCTCCGGACGAGGCGACAAGGATGTGGCGGCAATCGCGAAGTACCGTGGTATTGACGTCGAAGAGTAACAGGAGTTCGAAAGAGAAGGAGACTGGTCATGAGCGTAAAGAAAATCGCAGACGCGTTTAAAAACGGAAAAGCATTCATCCCATTTATCACCGCAGGTGATCCTGGGATCGAGTATACAAAGAAATTCATTCTGGATATGGAAAAAGCAGGTGCTGATCTGATTGAGATCGGAATCCCGTTCTCCGATCCGATCGCGGAGGGAATCGTGATTCAGGAGGCAGACATCCGGGCTCTTCAGGCAGGAACGACGACGGATGATGTTTTTTCCATGGTGGAGGATCTTCGGAAAGAGACGGACATGCCGCTGGTATTTATGACATATCTCAACATTGTTTATCACTACGGCTATGAGCGTTTTTTTTCCAGATGCGAGAGCGTCGGCATCAGCGGAATCATCATTCCGGATATGCCCTTTGAGGAGAAGGATGAGTGCGTGAACATCGCCGCATCTCATGGCGTGGAGGTGATCTCCATGATCGCCCCGACATCGGAAGAGAGAATTCGTATGATCTCCTCCGAGGCCAAAGGATTTATATATGTAGTTTCTTCCCTTGGTGTCACCGGCGTCCGCTCCGAGATCAAGACGGATCTGGAGTCGATTCTCGCGGCAGTGAAAAACGCGACAGATACACCGGCGGCTATCGGTTTTGGAATCAACACACCGGAGCAGGCAAAAAAAATGGCGTCCTATGCAGACGGTGTCATTGTCGGATCCGCAATCGTTAAGATTGTTGCAAAATACGGGAAGGATGCGGCGCCGCATATCACCGAGTACGTGAAGAGTATGAAAGATGCCATCCGCTGAAAGGAAAAAACACAGATTGTGAGCGCTCCGTTTACATGCAGGGCTCATAGATGAGCAGACCGCAGACGCGTTTCTGCTCGTGCGTCAAAGTCCGGCTGCGCTCTCCTCATAATCGAGGGGAGTGTAGTCGGACTTTGTTCTGTTATAAGAAATTCTTCCGGAATTTCCATAACACAACACGCTTCGCCGGGATGCGTGGGTTTACCGTTTGGATTTTTTGTGCTAAACTTACGGCGACTGTCAACTGCCCGTTTTGGGGGAAACGGAAT
>JAIKXQ010000113.1 GCA_024684035.1 Eubacterium sp.
CGGATTGTCCGGAAACGATACTGCTATCGGATCGTCCAAGTACGATGCCGCAGGCCTCTGCCGGATAGGCTCCTGCAACCAGGGCATCCATTTCCTTCAACGCTTCTGTTGTGATGATCGCTAAGGGCTTTACCATCGGTAGTTTTCATTCCTCGTCCTGTGCCGCTTCCCTGATCGCGCTTACGAAATCATCGATGAGATCCTCCGGATCTTCGATTCCAACGCTCACGCGGATCGTGTCATCGTATACGCCGGCAGCTTCTCTCTCTTCCACACTGGTGTGAATGTAGAGTGTGGATGCCGGATGGATCACCAACGTCCGGATATCTCCGATGTTGCTGGCGATCAGTGCATAGTTCAGTTTATCGATAATTGCAAAAGCTTTTTCCTTGGATCCCGCGCGGAAGGTCAGTATTCCTCCGCCGTATCCGCCAAGCTCTTTTTCCACAAATCCGTGATACGGATGATTCTCCAGTGAGAGGTAATTCACCTCGATGCCGGGAATCTCTGCCAGGGCTTTCGCAAGTTTGTCCGCATTGCTGCAGATCCGCTCCATCCGGATCCCTAAGGTATCGAGACCGATGCAATTGAGAAAAGCATTGGCCGGAGCCATACAGCCCCCCATGTTCTCCCAGAGATCTGTGCGGAGACGGAGAAGAAACGCCCGTTTTCCGTATTTTTTGAAATCGGCCAAAGCCGTGTGCTTGCCAAAATCCCAGGCCATTTTTCCGCCATCCACGATGATTCCTCCGATGGAGTTTCCTCCGCCGTTGATGTACTTGGATGTGGAGTGGATCACCACGTCCGCCCCGAGAGCCAGAGGCCTTGCGATGTAGGGCGTCGCTGTGGTGGAATCGATAAAGAGCGGGATCTTCGCCTCATGAGCCAATTCTGCTACTGCGGGCACATCCAGTACCTTCAGCGTCGGATTGGAAATCAGTTCCCCGAAGATCACCCTTGTCCGTTCCGTAATGGCTTCCCGAATGTTCTCCGGTGTCATCTCCCGGACAAAAACGGTGTGGATTCCGAATTTTTCCAGATCGTGGAAGAGGGAGATCGTGCCTCCGTAGAGTCCGCTTCCGGCTATGATCTCATCGCCGGCAGAACAGACGCCAAGGAGAGCCGTGGCAATCGCCGACATTCCACTGCTGCAGCTGACGGCGCCGACTCCACCTTCCAGTTCGTTGACTCTCTGCTCAAAAGCGGACAGTGTGGGATTTCCGATTCTGGAATAGGCAAAACCCATGCTCTTGTGCAGGAAGACTTTCTCCAGTTCTTCCATGCTCTCATATCTGAAAGCGGTTACCTGGGAGACGGGTGGCAGGATCTCTCTGGACGGATTGCTCACGATGGCTTTTCCATGTAGTAATTTAGTATTGAATTCCATTTCTTAAGCTCTCCCCTTGAGAACGGTTGATCATTTCGCAAACAGTGCTGTGGAGTAATATCTGTCACCGCTGTCAGGCAGCAGAGCCACGATCACCTTTCCCTCGTTCTCCGGCTTCTTCGCGTATTCGATGGCTGCGTAGAGAGAAGCACCGGAAGAAATTCCCACGGAGATACCCTCTTTCTTTGCAAGATATCTGGCTGTCTCGAAGGCACTCTCATTGGAAGCCTTGAAGACCTCGTCATAAATTTTTGTATTCAGAACATCCGGAACAAATCCTGCGCCGATTCCCTGAATCTTGTGTGGACCCGCTTTACCCTCGGAGAGAACCGGTGAATCCTCCGGCTCCAGGGCTACAACCTTCACATCCGGATTCTGCTCTTTCAGGTACTCACCGGTACCTGTAACGGTTCCGCCGGTACCCACACCTGCGATGAAGATATCCACTTTACCGTCGGTATCTCTCCAGATCTCCGGTCCTGTGGTTGCCTTGTGAACGGCCGGGTTTGCCGGATTCACAAACTGACCCGGAATGAAGGAATTCGGAATCTCTTTTGCCAGGAGCTCTGCCTTCTCAATGGCTCCCTTCATACCCTTCGGTCCCTCGGTGAGAACGATCTCTGCGCCGTAGGACTTGAGGATGCTTCTTCTCTCCACGCTCATAGTCTCCGGCATCGTGAGAATGATGCGGTATCCTTTCGTTGCAGCAATCGCTGCAAGTCCGATTCCGGTGTTTCCGGATGTGGGCTCAATGATTACGGAACCCTCTTTTAATTTTCCCTTTGCCTCGGCGTCTTCGATCATCGCCTTCGCGATTCTGTCCTTCACGCTTCCTGCCGGATTCAGGTACTCCAGTTTTACAAGTACCGTTGCCTTCAGATCCAGTTCTTTCTCAATATTTACAACCTCTACGAGAGGTGTATTTCCTACAAGTCCAAGTGCTCCTTTATAAATGTTTGCCATGTTCGTATCCCCCATGTGTTCTTTCTTCTGGATTGCTTCTGTTTCTTTACTCCCGACAATAGTTCGGGAAATCACTTCTGTATGTATCCTCAGGTTTCCGGACTCCTTGATATTCCTTTGTTGGTATGTTCCGGTTCTGCCTGACATTTTCTTCGATCACCGCTTTACTTCTTCATCACTGTAAAGCATCAGCCTGATGATACTATCTATTTGCCTACTGTGTCAATATGTTTATGTGACCTATTTTACCTGAATGTGACATTTTTCTTATTCCTACTGCTATTTCCTCCGTTTCTTTCCAAATATTTCTGACTATTAGAAGACATCCGGCACAAGTTTCTGTCTTTTGCTCTGGATTTATCTGTTGTTGAGATGATACCCCTAATAACCTAGTGAGTCAATAGGTTATATGATAGGCATTTGTTGTTGCTCGTGATAAGTATTCCTTAATCCCACCGTGGAAATATGATATAATACATAACAGGAACCTTTATAACTCACAGAAGGAGAATTTCATGTTTTCAACAAAAGGCCGTTATGCTCTGAGAGTAATGATTGACCTGGCACAGCAGGACAGCGACGATTTCGTCCCCCTTAAAGACATCGCAGAACGACAGGATATCTCCAAGAAATACCTTGAAATCATCGCCAAGGAGATGGTACGGGGCAAGCTCATCGTGGGAGCCAGCGGAAAGCACGGTGGCTACAGGCTTGTCCGCCGCCCGGAAGAGTATTCCGTGGGCGAAGTCATCGACCTTATGGAAGGAACCTTTGCGCCCGTGGTATGCCTCGCGTGCAACGCAGAGGAATGTCCAAGGGCAGACAAGTGTAAGACTCTCTCCATGTGGAAGGAGTTCTACGAGATAGAAAAAGAATTCTTTTACAACAAAAAAATCAGCGATCTGCTCTGATGCAGACCGCTGATTTTTAATCTTATCTATAAAAAGCTTATTGTGTCCCCAAGTTGAGGGCTGCTATATAGCTCATAAAAATATTGCGTCAATTTACAGATTCACGTTATTTAATTGTCCCCTGCCAGAAGTCTGTCGGCAAGATCCATGAGATACTTCTTCCGCCGGGATGAATCCGGGATCTCTTTTTTTGCTCGGATTCGCTCTCTGGCCAGAATATCGAGAATCTCCTCGATGTCCCCGGGAAGCATTTCTTCTATCTGCTTTCTCAGGCGAACAGCCACTCTTGGACCGGCACCGCCGGTGGAAACGCCTACAACCATTCTCCCTCTTCTCACTACAGAGGGAAAAATGAAGTCGCAGTTCTCCGGATCGTCCACTACATTTACCGGTATTCGTCTCTGCTTTGCCTCTCTGCAGACTTTGTCATTGATCTCACGGATTCCGGTGGCAGCGATGACGTAATCCACCTCATCAAGGTCTTCTGTACGGTATTCCCGACGGATCACTTCGACGCGACCAGGCTTTTCCGGTTCGGTGCATTCGCTTCCTTCCGGTTCCCTGTCAGCATTCTGCTGCTCTGCGGTACCCTTGATCTCAGCTACTCCCGCGGCCACAAGAATTTCCTGCTTAATCTCCGGCGCGACAACCTTGAGGCTGGCTCCTGCAGGTAACAGCTTCTCCAGTTTTTCCGCGGCGATATTCCCGCCACCGATGATCAGCCCCTGCAGACGCTCCATGTCCATAAAAAAAGGAAAATAGCCCATGACTTATCCTCCGAAGTAACCGGAGAAGCTATCCAATGTCCGATGGATCTCTGCGTCTGTGTGAGCAACGGAAAGGAACATGGCTTCAAACTGGGAGGGAGCCAGATGGATTCCCTGCTCCAGCATAAACCGGAAATAGTCGGCAAAGGCAGCTGTGTCGGAGGTCTTTGCATCTTCGTAATTTTCCACTTTCTTCTCTGTAAAGAAGACGGACCCGAGAGAGCCGATGTAATTGATGGTGGCCTTCACACTGTTTTTCTTCAGAATTTCCTCCATGCCGCCGTACAGCTTTTCACCTTTTTCCGTAAGCTGCTTGTAGAAAGATGGATTCGACTTAAGCAGTGTGAGCTGTGCATAGCCTGCAGCCATGGCCACGGGATTTCCCGAGAGGGTACCTGCCTGATATACAGGACCGAGGGGTGCCACCAGTTTCATGACCTCTTTCCTTCCACCGTAGGCTCCCACCGGCATTCCTCCACCGATGATCTTGCCATAGGTGACAAGATCCGGGCAGACGCCAAAATACTCCGCCGCCCCTCCGAAGGCGAGACGGAATCCGGTGATCACTTCATCAAAGATCAGCAGGGCACCGTTTTCATCACAGAGTTTCCGGAGTGTCTGAAGAAAACCGTCCTTTGGCGGAACCACTCCCATGTTCGCTCCTACAGGCTCGACGATGACACAGGCGATCTCACCTTTATTCGCCTCGAAGAGCGCCGCCACAGAATCGGCGTCGTTATAGACCGCAGAGAGGGTATCCTTTGTACAGCCCTCCGGCACACCCGCACTTCCGGGTATTCCCTGGGTCATCAGTCCGGAACCCGCATCCACCAGAAGGGCGTCGCTGTGTCCATGATAGTTTCCCGCGAATTTCACAATCTTACTTCTTCCTGTGAATCCTCTGGCAATGCGGATGGCACTCATGACAGCTTCCGTTCCGGAATTCACCATGCGGATCATCTCCACATGGGGGATATGAGAGCAGATGAATTCCGCAATATCCACTTCTCCCGGTGTAGGGGCGCCGTAGCTCAGCCCTTTCCCGCAGGCATCGATGACTGCTTCCCTTACCTCACTGTTATTATGTCCCAGGATCATGGGTCCCCAGGAACAAATGTAATCGATGTACTTGTTTCCTTCGACGTCATAGATGTAGGGTCCGTCTGCCCTGTCTATGAATTTGGGCGTCATCCCTACATTGTTCCAGGCACGTACCGGCGAATTCACACCTCCCGGAATCCTGGTGACTGCCCGTTCCATCCATTCACTTGAGTTCATCATCTGTCTTTTTCCTCCTGTGTCAGTCAGTATACCCTTTTTCTTATTGCCGGATCAGATACCGACCTTCCACATCTTACATATCAGGCTTAACTGCTGATCTTCTTATCGCTGTAGCTCGCATTCGTATATCCCGGTGTAACTCACCCGATTTTCCCTTCATCGATGAGCTTCGCGATCTCCGGCGCATAGTAGGTGAGATAAACAGAAGCTCCCGCGCGGAAAGCAGAAACCGCCATCTCTCCGACAATGCGTTCCTCATCAATCCATCCTTTTGCCGCGGCAGCTTTTACCATGGCATACTCTCCGCTGACACTGTAGGCTGCCACCGGAACATTGACTGCATCTCTGACCTTTGTCACAACATCCAGAAAGGACATGGCCGGTTTCACCATAATGATATCCGCTCCTTCTTCCACGTCGGACAGGGCTTCCTTGATTCCCTCCCGGATGTTGTGAACATCCATCTGGTAGGATTTCCGGTCGCCAAAATGCGGTGCGGAATCCGCCGCCTCACGGAAGGGCCCGTAGAAAGAGGACGCATACTTCACTGCATAGGACATGATGGGAATATCCTCATAACCGTTGGCATCCAGCGTATTACGGATCGCAAGGACACGTCCGTCCATCATATCCGAGGGAGCCACCATATCCGCACCGGCCTGCACATGGGAGAGAGCCGTCCTGGCAAGGTACTCCAGGGTCGGGTCATTGTCCACATCCTGTCCCTTCAGAACGCCGCAGTGTCCGTGGGAAGTGTATTCACACATGCATACGTCTGTGATGTAGTAGAGCTCCGGCACTTCTTTTTTCGCCAGACGGAGAGCCTGCTGCACAATTCCGTTCTCGTCATAGGCTCCGCTTCCCTTCTCGTCTTTTTCCTTCGGAAGCCCGAAAAACATCACCTTTCGGATTCCTGCTGCAGAGAGTTCTTTCAGTTTCCCCGGAAGAGCGGGAAGGCTGTAGCGGAACTGTCCCGGCATGGCCTCGATTTCCACCTTTCCCTCAATGTTTGCATCCACGAACATAGGATAGATCAGGCTGTCCTTGCTGATCCTTGTCTCTCTTACCATGCTTCTGATCTTCTCGTTTCCCCGCAGACGCCGCGGTCTTTTCAACATTTCCATTTCCTGTTTCCTCTGTTTCTCAATATCTCTATCTTTCTATCTCTTATGGAGTGGCCCTTGTTCACTTCACCGGCAAAATCTCGCCCTCTTCTGCCAGGCGAACCACCAGGCGAACCAGCTCATCCATCTCCGCTTTTTCAGCCACCATTGTTCGCATACCGGATTCCGAAGCCGTCTTCGAGGTCTGCGGTCCGATACATACCGCAGGAACCAGGGAAAAATCCAGCTCCCCGTTTCGTGCGCAGAAAGCCTTCACGGAAGAGGACGAAGTGAAAACCACACAGCTGACCTCTCCCTTCTCAAAGAGTGCTGTTTCTGATAATGCGCTCCTTCTCCGGTATTCTGTCTCATAGACCGGAATTTCCTCCAGTCTCCGATCAGACAGAATCTCTCCCAGCACCGGATTGCCCAGACGCGCACGTGGAACCAGAATCCTGTCCTCCGGTTCTGTCTGATCTCTCACACAGTGAGCCAATGTCTCCACATCATAAACCGGCGGAATCAGATCCGGAAATAATCCGTACTTTTTCAATTCAGCCGCCGTTCCCTTGCCAAGGGCAGCCAGTCGCACTCCTGCAAGCTTTCGAACGTCCACTTCATCCGCAGCCATCTGTTCCATAAAGATGCGAACGCCGTAGGGACTGGTAAAAAGTAACCAACGGTAATCCTCCAGATTCCTTATGGCAGCTTTAAGTGATCCGTTATCCTCTACCGGAACTGTCCGTACCCCGGGACTTGCCACTACCTCCGCTCCGAGGGCGGAAAGCGCTTCTTCCATCTTCGAGGATCTTCCCTCGGGTCTGGTCAGCAGAATCCGGTAACCGGCAAGAGGCCTCTTCTCATACCAGGAAAAATCCTCTGAGAGACGGCAGACTTCTCCCACCACAATGATTGCCGGCGGCAGGATTCCCGCCTCTATCACCTTCTCCGGAAGTTCCGCCAGGGTCGAAATCACTCTTCTCTGTCCGGCCTGCGTTCCTCTCTCCAGCACTGCCGCCGCCCGGTCGCCCGGCATACCGGCAGTCATCAGGCGTTCACAGATCTCCGGTAGTGCCGCCAGTCCCATGAGAAAGACAAGGGTGCCTCCTGTTTTTGTGAGAGCTTCAAAATCGATGCCATCCAGGCTCCCGTTCTTCCGGTGTCCCGTGATGATATGTACCGAGGATGTATAAGACCTGTGGGTCACCGGGATTCCGTTATAGGCAGGAACCGCAAGGGAAGAAGAGATGCCGGGCACCACTTCAAAGGGTATTCCTTGTTCCGCCAGCAACTCCAGCTCCTCGCCACCCCGGCCGAAAAGGAAGGGATCTCCTCCCTTGAGGCGCACCACTTTTTTCCCCTCCAAGGCCTTTTCCAAAAGAAGTGCATTGATCTGTTCCTGGGGCATGCTGTGATTTCCTGCCCGCTTGCCGGCGTAGACAGCCTCGGCTTCATCCGGGATCATAGCCAGAACCGAAGGCCCGAGCAGACTGTCATAAACCACTACTTCCGCCTTCTCCAGGACTTCCTTTCCCCGGATCGTCATCAGTTTCCCGTTTCCCGGTCCCGCTCCGACCAGGAATACTTTTCCCACACTCATTTCCTTTCTCCTTACCATATCCGCACAGGCACAATGATTCCCCGGGTGCTCCATCCTCACGCAGAATTCCTCTGCCTTAAGGTTAACGTCCGGGGATCACTATAGCAGTTTTCAAATCTCCCGCCCCGGAATCAGCTGCTCCGCGAGTCCTCTCCCCAGAGCTTCCGCCTCTTCTTTTGTGCGGACGATCGCACCTCTCTCTTCCGTCATGCTCACACGTTTTTCTTCATCATAGTACAGTCCCCGCAGAGCAAGACTCTCTCCGTCGAATTCCCCGTAGGCTGCCACCGGCGACGAACACCCTCCGTTCAGGCGCCGCACGAAAGCCCTCTCGGCAAGAGTGGCCAGCATAGTTCCGCGATCGATGAAGCCGTCAAGATCAAAGTCGTAAGTATCCGCTCTTCCCTGAATAGCCAGAACTCCCTGACCGGCCGCGGGAATCACCTCTTCCGCCGAAAAGTAGCGGCTGATCCTGTTCTCCAATCCCATCCTCTTAAGCCCGGCAGCTGCAAGAATCAGGCCGCCGTAGAGACCCTCATCGAGCTTCTTCAGACGGGTCTGCAAATTCCCCCGCACACTCTCAAATTTCGCATCCGGATAGAGTTTCTGAACCTGAAGAATTCGCCTTCGGGAAGACGTACCGATGGGAAGTGAAGGATCCGGTTCCTTCCTTCCGGCCGGAAGCACCAGCACATCCCTTGGATCCTCCCGTCGGGAACAGCCCAGAAGCGGCAGTTCTTCGGGCAGTTCCATAGGCAGATCCTTCATGCTGTGTACACAGAGATCGCATTCCCCGGCAGCAAGCGCTCTGTCCAGCTCTTTGACAAAGAGCCCTTTGCCCCCGATCTGATCAAGCCTGCGGTCGAGAATTCTATCCCCGGTGGTCGTCATCTTCAATAACTCCACACTTCTCTCCGGATACTTTTCCCTGAGAAAATCCGCGACCATTCCGGTCTGGACAAGAGCCAGCCGACTCTCTCTTGTACCTATGATGATCCTGTTGTTTTCCATCTTCTCTCCTGTATCTATGGCCGGTATCTTCTTGTTGTCCGGATCCCGGTGAATTCTTATCTCTTATTAACCTACATGTTTACTAGGTATTTGTCAACTGAGAAACGTTCTCCGAAAGCATCAGTCACTAGTGCCCTGTCCTCTGGCAATAGCACGTGCGTTCTCAATAAAGAAATCCAGCCCCGAAGGACTGGACATCATTCTTCTGTACTTACAATATCTTATTCTCGTAGTCCTGCAGTTCATGGAATATGTTGTCCACAATGGCAGTATCTCCCTCAATTCTGTATAGCAAAAGGTAGTCATGAGAAAGGAAATTCATTCTCCGGTAACCAAGCTCTCTAAGCCGCGGATTATCACACAGTTTTAAGCTCCCGGCCACTCTGGAGAGACTGATCTTTGTAGCTTCAAAGTCATTCAGTACATTGGAAGCCGCCTGAATGCTTTTCTTCTCAAATAAAAGATATCTGATAAACCCATCCAGATCCGCTTCGGCATCGGAAGTAATAACAACCTTATATCCCATATTTCTGCCTCATATCGGATATCACATCATCCGCATCTCGTACCATACCCTCTGCCGCATGCTGTCTTGATGCTTCAAGTTTTTTAAGTACCTCATCC
>JAIKXQ010000014.1 GCA_024684035.1 Eubacterium sp.
AGAGTTGTTACGAGAAGAAACTGGCCTAACACGAAAAGAGCTGGCAGCTCGTTTAGATTGCTCGGATTCAACAATTAAGCGGTGCCTGCAGTCTATGGTTGAAAAGGGCGTACTGAAACGAATTGGCTCAAATAAAAAAGGCGAATGGATCATATTAGAAAAGAAGTAATATAAACTGTAATCACAAAGAAAAAGCGTGTACTTTTGCGGAACGGTATTGCAGAAATGCGATATGGCTCTTTTTTTCTGCTAAGAGGCTTTCGTGACTTTTCGTCCACTGGATCAGAAGTTTCTTTTTACCCATTTTTAGGATACGCCAGTAGCAATTAGTAAGTGCCATTGGTGCGTGCCATGTCGAGCTCAAGGAGCATATCCGGCAGAGGGACATATTGAGTCTTGTAACGCTGTTTTTCTGCTACAATAGAAGAAAAGACGGAAATCCGTCGGGGCAATCGGATGAGCATTGAGGAACGGAAGACCCATGACTTTGAGATGATGCCAGGAACAGAATTCCAGGGGAAGATGTTTTCGTTTCTTTCTAATGAGGAGTAATGAGCTGCCGTGAAGAAAACAGTCAAAACAAACAGGAGTACCGGTCACGTATGCAATATAAGCTTCATCAGAGAAGCACAGACAGAGGCGATTCGTGCTGTGGATCTGTGTCTTTTCTTTGTTATGCGGGGAGATTCCGGTATCGCAGTGGACGATGGTGTCCAGGGAGAGGTGGGCTATCAGCTGGAAATGGAGGATCTTCTGGTGGTAAATGAAGGGGAGAGCTACCGGATTACAGAGACTCGAGGTCTCATGGCCCGGATCGACTTCTCCCACGAGCTGCTGTATGAGCTGCTGGGAGGCAGGAGAAGATGTGTAAACTGCTGCAGCGTTAACGTGCGGAACGGCTCCTTCGACGGACTTAAAAGTCAGATTCGGAAGCTTCTGGGAACTCTGTTTGGCAGAGAACTGGCGCAGGTGGCCTTTGAGCGAAGCGGATATGAGGTGCTGATGACACTTCTGGGACGGTATTCCGAGGAGAGGCCGGAGCCCGGCCGGAGAGAGCAGGTGGATCTGTGGCTTGGAAACAGATTCCGGGAGCCCGTCACACTGGATGAGGCGGCAGACCAGTTCGGCCTGACTCCACAGTATTTCAGCAAGTGGTTTACGGAGAGCCACGGCGTCTCCTTTTTGAAATATCTGGCATCTCTGCGCTGTGAGAGTGCCAGGGAGGATCTGATTCATACCGAGGGTACCATTCTGAAGATTGCTCTGGACAACGGATTTCCCAACGGGGCAAGCTTCACCAGGGCCTTTACGGAGCGCTACGGTCAGTCCCCCCTGAAATACAGGAAGCTCTTTGCAGAAAAGAAGGGTACCTCCCTGCTGACCAGAGAGGAACTGATCCGTCTTGTGGGGGAGACGGAGGCGGAAGAGGACACGGAGAACAACATCACGCTGGACAACAGTACCCAGAGCCCCTGGCTGGAACCTTACTGGAACGCGGTCTGCAATCTGGGGGAAATTTCCCGTCTGGGTACCTATGAGAGTCAGAGTTACATCAAGGAACTGGTATCCACTGTCAAATACCGCTACGGAAGAATTCTGCTGGACACCTGGGAGAAAGAGAACGCGGACGTATATCTGGAGTACGACCGGGCCATTGCCTTTATCTACGACATAAGGATTACGCCGATTTTCGTGATTGATTACCGGCACTGTCTGTGCCAGGAGGGATTCTACCGCTGGCTGAAGGACTTTTTTACCTACATCGCCCACAGATTCGGCTTTCAGGAAGTGAATGTGGAGATCTTCTACGACACGATCTTCACCCAGAAGAAAGCCGCCGCCTACAGGGAATTTCTTCTCCAGATCCGGAAGTGCATCCGGGACACCCGTATGGAGGAAAAAATTATGGGGCCCGGGCTTCTCCTGAACGCAGACGGAAGCAACCTGGAGTATTTTCTGAAGGAAAACCCGGAGATTGATACAGTGTCCATCCGTACTGCGCCCTATGAGATTCAGAACGACAAGGGAGTGAATGTGCGGGTTTCTCAGGATGAGGATTATCTGCTTCACCAGTTCCGCCTGGCCAGAGAGATCGTGGAGAAATCCGGGCGAGAGGCAGAGGTGCTGGTTACTTCCTGGCAGAACAGCTTTATGGACAGGGATGTGCTCAATGACTCCAGCTGGATGGCGGCAAGCATCATTAGAAGCGCTCTGAAGGGCTACGGTACCCTCACCAGTCTTCCCATCGCCAAACCTCTGGACATTATGCAGGAGAGAAGCAGAAGCAGCGAGGGCTTTTTTTGCGGAAGACCCGGACTGATTACCGTGAACGCCTTGAAGAAACCCTCCTATTTCGCTCTGTCCTTTCTGTCTCATCTGGATGAGCGGGTACTGTACTGCGACGAGCACATGATCGTCAGCGCCTCCAACGACAATTACTTTCAAATTGTCATCCAGAACTGCTGCCCGCTGTCCTACCGTTACTATATGGGAGAGACGCCCAAAAAGGCTTCGGACAAGGGGTACGCGGATCTCTTCGAGACCCGGGTTCCCTACAACGTCAATCTGGAGATCCGGGGGGTGCCGGATATGACCTGGTTTGTCAAGGTGAGGCGGGTAAATGAGGAGAAGGGAAACGCCTGTCATACTTGGGACAGAATGCATTACGACGATATCTCTTTCATTGGAAGAGATGAAATAGAATTTCTGAAGAATTCCGGACTTCCGGATATGACGGGATTCGAGATCAATGGAAGAGAAAATGTGCTTCGGCTGCAGGCGTCTCTGGAGCCCAATGAAATTCGTCACATACATATCATCCCAAAAAGATAAAAAAACAGAGCTGATTCTTAAGCAGAGTGAGATAAAAATAAAATATCGCGCAAAAGAGGTTAAAAAATAACACCGTTTTTTGATAAAACCTGCGTCGATAGAAACAGCATTGTCTGGCATAATCTACTTATACTTCAAGTGCACGAGAAATTGATCGAACAGGATACAGATTCTATCTACATGGAGGTAACGATATGTCATACAAAGAGCTTGCTGTCAGAATAACAGAGCTTGTAGGCGGCGCAGAAAACGTGGAAAACCTGACCCACTGTGTAACCCGGCTCAGATATGTGTTGAAGGATCCCGCCAAGGCGGATCTTGAGGCTTTGGGAAAACTGGAGGGCGTACTGAAAGCTGTGGAAGCCAGCGGACAGACCCAGGTAGTCATCGGAACGACTGTGGGAGAGGTCTTTGAAGAGGCCATCAAACTGGTGAATGTATCCCAGGCAGCAGAAACAAAAGCCGAGAGCAGACCGGACACATCGAAGAAAGATGATGGGGGAGAGAAGAAACCCTTCAGCATCAAGAAACTCTTTCAGGACGGCCTGGATACACTCATAGCCTGCTTCGTACCCACCATTCCGGTGATCGCCGGATCCGGTATGATCAAGGTTCTGGTTGTACTTCTTCAGACCTTCCATATTCTGGAAGACGGATCTTCCACAATGGCAATCCTGAATATTATGGGTGACGGAGTCTTCTATTTCCTGCCCTTCTTCGTAGCTTACAATGCGGCAAAAAAGATGCATGTCGATGTGGCCTTGTCCATGGTGCTGGCAGCCATTGTTCTGCACCCGAACTTCGCGGCTTTGGGAGAAGTTGGAACCTCTGTCTCTCTGGCACAGCTGCCTGTGAGAATTGTTGAATATTCCACACAGGCCCTGCCCATGATTTTTGCTGTATGGCTTCTGAAGTACGTAGACAGATTCGCAGACAAAGTTTCACCTAACATTGTAAAAGTATTCCTGAGACCGATGATCGACATTCTCGTAGTAGGAGCAGCTACCTTCGTAGTAATTGGACCGGTTACAGGTTATCTCGGAGACGCCTTCATGGCATTCTGTACACTGATGAATACCTGGGGCTGGATCGCGGTAGGAATTAACGCGGCACTGTTCCCCATCATGGTTCTTACCGGAACACACAACGCAACCATCCCGCTTCTGGTGCAGATGTTCGCGACACAGGGCTTCGATACCATCTTCCTTCCCTCCGGAATGGCAGCGAATATCTCCCAGGCAGGAGCTGCAGCAGCAGTTGCTTTTAAATCCAGAAACAAGAAGATGAAATCCACTGCCGGCTCCGCGGCAGCTTCCGCCCTCCTGGGTATCACAGAGCCTGCCCTCTACGGTGTAAACCTGAGACTGAAGAGACCCCTGATTGCGGTCCTCCTTGGAGCAACCATCTCCGGATGTATCATCGGTCTTGCCAAAGTAACCGCGCCCACGTTCATCACACCTTCCCTGCTCACGGCGGCAGTATTTTTCCAGAAGTGTCCGAGTCTTGTATTCGGAATTTTGTCCATCGCTTCTTCGTTTGTGATTACGTTCATTCTGACACTGTTATTCGGCTTCGAGGATCCCAAGGAAGGAGAGGCTTAACATATGACACAGATATTCGGTAAAGACTTCCTTTGGGGAGCATCCAGCGCGGCAAATCAGTGCGAGGGAGGGTACCGTGACGACAACAAGGGACTCAGTGTGGCAGACATTCTGGCCTCAGATCCGGACAAAGGATTCCGGATCGAGACCGACAAGGTGGAAGAGGGCAGATTTTATGCCTCACACAAGGCGGTAGACACCTATCACAGAATTCACGAGGATATTGCCCTGATGGAAGAGATGGGGCTGCGGGCCTACCGCATGTCCATCGCCTGGACCAGGATTTTTCCAAACGGGGACGATGAGGAGCCCAACGAGGCGGGACTTGCCTACTATGACAGGGTCTTTGATGATCTGAAGGTAAAGGGCATTGAGCCGGTGGTGACACTGTCCCACTACGAACCCCCTCTTCACCTGGCGGAGCTGGGGGGCTGGTCCGGCCGCAGGATGATCGAGTACTACCTCAGGTACGTGAAGACCGTCTTCCGCAGATATAAAGGAAAAGTAAAATATTACATCACTTTCAATGAGATCAACTGTCTCCAGGTTCCCTTCGGAGTCATGACCGCAGGGGGCATGAAGATGGGTTTCCGCGACAAAGCCAACACGGAGCAGCTCAGGTACAATGCCCTTCACCACCAGTTTGTGGCATCGGCCCTTGCGGTGAAAGCTCTTCGGGAGATTGATCCAGAGGCAAAAGCAGGCTGCATGATCGCCAGTATGCTGCAGTATCCCCTGACAGCTCATCCCACGGATCAGATCCTGGCCTACAGACACAATCAGATGTCATACCTTTTTGCCTCGGATGTGATGATCAGAG
Source organism: Eubacterium sp. (assembly GCA_024684035.1). Classification (GTDB taxonomy): domain Bacteria; phylum Bacillota; class Clostridia; order Lachnospirales; family Lachnospiraceae; genus Bilifractor. The sequence continues at coordinate 5,254 of JAIKXQ010000014.1, forward strand.
GCAGATATCCTGGATACGCCAAGCGGTATTTCCGGGAGCATGAGATCACCATTCACATGCTGGAGGGGGACGAGGAGATTCTCGCCTCCGGTTGTGTGGAATTCTACAGCGGAAGTTATTACATGACAAACTGTATCTCCACAGAGGAGAACGCAAAAACCATCGGGATCGGGGAAACCTCCGGAAATCTCGTCTCCGGTCTGGCAAATCCCTACCTGAAGGCCAGCCAGTGGGGATGGCAGATTGATCCCCAGGGTCTGCGGCTTCTGCTGAATCAGATCTACGACAGATACGGCCTTCCCATCATGATTGTGGAAAACGGTCTGGGAGCAAGGGATGAACTCACCGTGGATCATAGAATTCATGACCAGTACAGAATCGATTACCTGAGGGATCATGTGAAATCCCTGAAGGAAGCCATGCTGGACGGCGTGGAAGTCATTGGCTATATGCCCTGGAGCGCCATGGACCTCATCGCTCTGTCCACCGGAAACATCGAGAAGCGCTACGGCTTCATCTATGTGGATCTGGATAACCGGGGCAATGGAACCGGCGACAGATACCCCAAGGACAGCTTCTACTGGTACAAGAATGTCATCGCGTCCAACGGCGAGGAACTGTAGGATCTGCCCGGCAGCGGGAAAGGACAGAACGCCCTCCGGCAGTTACAGAAATCAGAAGGAATAAATCGACGCAACTCATAACGAACCAATATACATAAGAGCTGAACACAGCCTCTGACCAGGCGGAACACTGAAGCCACCGCCCGGCCGGGGGCTTTTGTCCGAAAAGGAAGAGAGAACCTTTACCATACGGGCAAGTGCCTTCAGTTGGGCTGAGTCAGTGGGATTCCAACAGCAAAGGACAGAAAAAAGAAACAACAAATATGTCGAAAATGCTTAGCCGATATTCACAGAAAGCCGATATATATTTTGGCAGGAAATAAGCAGGCGTATCTGATAAACTTTACAATTGAAGACATACATGCGGCAGACAGAGACAGTGAGAAGCTTTGTCTGCCGTTTCTGATTTGGGCAGATGACAGATCTGATTCTTAAACCTGTTTCTTTCCGGCAGAAATCCCGTTCGAGAGAACAGAAGGGGGAGAGGGAATCCGGCAAAACAGGTTTCTTAAGAACAGATACCATGGGAGGAAGCAGAGGAGGATTTGAGATGCGATCAATTTTGATTAAGGATACCACGAAAGAAGAGAGGGAAGAGATTATTCGGGCATCGCTGGACTGCGGGGGCGGCTGTGAGAACTGTTCCTCCTGCTGGCTGGGAGGCGGCAGTCCCTGGGACATCTATCAGGACTATATCGACGGAAAACGTGAGATCCGCGAGATTAATATGGACTATATGGACAAATACAGACAGGGGAGGCAGATGAAATGACAGGAGAGACCGGAAATCCACCGGAGGTTGCGGCCTCAACGGAGGAGGAACGCAGGGAGTATATAAAAAGGAGATTTCCCTGCATAGCAGATTGTGATATGTGTGGACTCTGCACCGTCTTCCGGGGAAAAGATGCGGAACAGGCATACGATGCTTACATAAAGGGAATGCGTTCCTTTTCGGAGGTTTCCGCCGGGTATAAACGATATTGAGACAAGAGTGAAGCCCTTTCGCAGGCTCATTTCCGGGGACGGTTTTACGCTGCAGAAAGGTCTGCAAAAAAGTTTTGAAAAAAGATGAAAAAAGTTGTTGACACCAGAGAAACGCTGATGTATATTAGACCCTGTTGCGGCGCACGGAACAAGTCACTGCAACCACTGAACATTGACAACTGAACAGTAAAACACATCCTCGAAAATTCAAAAACATTTTTGAACGATCGATGAGTATTCAACAATTTATTGTTAATACAAATCCTTTAAAACAGTAATAACGGGATGAATTAGCCAAGTGTTAATTCTGTCTGATCAAACTGTTCTCATTTGCAGTTCCGGCTCATAAGCAAAGCTTATTCGCTAAAGGGGCATCCGCCCAATAAATACTGCATTGAGGATACCATTTTATATGAGAGTTTGATCCTGGCTCAGGATGAACGCTGGCGGCGTGCTTAACACATGCAAGTCGAGCGAAGCACGGAAAGATTTCTTCGGATTGATTTCCGTGACTGAGCGGCGGACGGGTGAGTAACGCGTGGGGAACCTGCCCCATACCGGGGGATAACAGTTAGAAATGACTGCTAATACCGCATAAGCGCACACTGAGGCATCTCAGAGTGTGAAAAACTCCGGTGGTATGGGATGGACCCGCGTTGGATTAGCCAGTTGGCGGGGTAACGGCCCACCAAAGCGACGATCCATAGCCGGCCTGAGAGGGCGACCGGCCACATTGGGACTGAGACACGGCCCAAACTCCTACGGGAGGCAGCAGTGGGGAATATTGCACAATGGGGGAAACCCTGATGCAGCGACGCCGCGTGAGTGA
>JAIKXQ010000025.1 GCA_024684035.1 Eubacterium sp.
AGTCAGCGATTATAAGCGCAATGATTTGATGAAAGTATTGGAAATCATACCTTCCAGTGTCGACGAAGTCTGGGTTTTCGGCAGTGCTGTAACCCCCTACTGCAGACCTGACAGCGATTTAGATGTTTGCATTGTCGGTAATAATATTACTAAAGAAGACCGCAGTTGTATCGCCCATGCTACAAGGCACGCAATGGACTTGCTTGATATAACGCAAAATGAATTTGCTGCAGAATCATTAGATAAGAACAGTATTTTTTATCAGGTAAAGAATAACGGCGTACTGGTATATAAAAGAGGAATAGGTGTTATCAATGGGTAAATGAATTAGAGCTATGCTGATACGCATAGCTCTATAATAATGATTACTTGTCTAATTTATAAGTCCCTGTATATATGACTTTTGCCTCATTCAAATACTGAATGGTATATTCATATCTTCCATTACCATTGAGCATATAATTTACAAATTCATCTTTTTCTTCTTCGCTCGGGCCTATATCTTTTGTAAAATCTATCATTAAATCACCTTCATCAAAGACGAAATAAGGCGATACGCGTACACCGCCTCCTCCGAATCCACATTCCTCATTCTCATTGCCAAACATCTTAAATGTGAACCCAATACTTGCTAAAAGCAGTTCATTCGGATTTAAGTAACGGTCTGCAATATGAACACGAAATAGTCTGTCTCCCTCATATGTAATATGTATTTTATCTCCACCCTTTTCTCTCTTTTCTGAATAGGGTTTCAATCCATAATAGTCTTTTGTAAGCTCATGTAGATAATAATTTAAGCTGCCATCAAAACAGCCAGTTTCACCTACAGGTTTAGCATATTCCCAATCAGCTCTATCAATCATATCCTCAAATTTTACCCCGGCTGGGAACATTCTCATAAGAATCATTGGATTAGGCGGGGTGTACCCACCACTGGTAGTCTCAAGAACCATAATATTATTATTTGCTTTTAACTCAGCACCTAAACATTCAGAATAATTATATCCGCCGGGATATCCATAAGATGCCACATATAAAGCATTATCGTCAATCGGACCAAAAACAGTTATCTTATATGTACCAGCAGCTCTATCATCTATTTTTTCAGATATGAAAGTATTACGTATTGTTCCATAATATGTATCAGAATAGGTTTCCTTAGTAAATACGCCCTTACTAATTAATTCCTCAGCAAGTGTCAACTTGCTGTCTTTCAACGTTGTATCCATTGATGCATGCGAAATAGTTACTGCATCTGCTCTTAAAAAAGCCTTTGTATCTACACTGCCCGGCAAAATATTGCAGTTTTCTGCCAGCGTATACGGATTCTCATATGTGAAATCCTGGCCTTCCACATCACTGTATCCCAGTGCTCTGAGTACATATGTCAGGTACATCTGAGCATTGGCAGTGCCCGTACCGAACTTAGTTGCGGAGATGCCTTTGGTTAGTCCGTTCTCATACGCATAGCCGATATATGAGTCTGCCCAAGACGGAACATCTGTAAACGGATGCGTATATGTGCCGCTTAATGCAGTTTCTTCAGCACCAAGCAGTCTGATTAGCATAACCATTGCCTCAACTCTGCTTGGAGCACGATTAAGGTCAAAGTCTGTGTCAGATACACCCTTAAAAAGTCCCAGATCTTTCAGCTGCTTAGCATAGCCGTTCTCAACACTCAGGTCTCTTGCTACGCTATCGTTGGTTCCTGCAAATACAAATGCCTGGCTGCCCAGTACCATAACAACAGCCAAAATCATCGCTAATACTTTTTTCATAGTAGATTGTCTCCTTATCTTAAGTTTCTATCTCAGTCTACCAAACATCCCCACCCATTTCAAGTATTCGGAAGGAATTTTGGCTTCTTCAAAAGTATTCAAACCAAAGGAGTTCTCGCATAAAATAATATCTATGCTCTTCAAAGGTAAAGTTTATTCTTTAATAATATTGGAAACACTGAGGTCTTTCAGCTTCTTTTGTATCAAAACCCGCGTTGGAAGTTCCGTTCCTTTCCTGAATCAAACAAGCCAAATGCGATTCAGGCGTTTTCAAGCCTGGCACATACTTCAGGATTTGGAGTCTTTACCCCAGGAATACGACAGCCGGAACAATTTACCATTTCCGGTGTAATCTCCACGTGGTTAAGCTCACTCCATTCCTTCGCCACCTTTGCTCGCAGGTCATTAACGTTATTAACTGTTGCCAAACGAGCTTCGCAAGTCTCACAGTCCAGCCCGCAATAAGCGATGTATTCTTTCATTGTCATTTTTTAACCCGAATATTTCTTCATACCGAAATGTAGCAGCAAGTGATTACTTTATTTCTTGTTATATACGCCATCCTGCTGCATAATCTATCCTTTAGCCAACTTTAGGAACTTCTTATTATTCATTTGCTCATTTGTTAAATACTCCCCATCATGAAAAAGTGCATAATTCGTAATAGGAGTCGGGGCATTCTGTGCTTCAACCTTGTTCTTTATGTCAACTACTCCGACCTACGGCTAACGCCTTAGAGGTCGGAGCTTGTAACTACCCTGTGGTATAGCGGATTACTCCTTCCACATTTAGTCGTTTGGCATTACTGCCAAAAGTGGTGTTACATCGTAGGCACGTTGACACGCACCTGTACTACAGAGATTTACTTCGTAGTAACTGCATCAGGTACTAAAAGTTCTATTCCCATACGATGCAGATTCATAGCTCCTATACGGTCATCATTAGACTTGTAACCACAATTTTTACAACAGAAAAGATGCATTTTCTTATTGCGATTACTTTGCTCAGTATGTCCGCATTTCGGACAAGTTTGGCTTGTGTAAGCAGGATTAACCTTTTCTACAAGCTGATGATGTTTTAAGGCTTTGTAAGACAGTTTCTGTTCTAAATCATAGTAAGCCCAGGATACAGACACATACCGGTCTTTAACCTTGACCTTTTCAGTAACAGAGCGGATACCTGTCAAATCTTCGATTACGAATAAAGTGCCATCGGGATTATTCTCAACGAGTGCCTTAGAGATACAATGATTAACATCCTGTATCCAACGGTTTTCTCGTTGACCGATAGACCTTATTCTTTTACGGGATGACGGTGTTCCGACCTGCTGTAACTGTTTACGCAAAGCCTTATAATGAGCACGTTTTTGTTTAATAACATTGCCGTCGTAGAATGTAGATTTACCCTTGCTATCATATGTTGTAGCAAGAAATCTGATTCCACGATCTATGCCAACAACATTAGAAACTTCTGATCTATCGAGTTCAGAAATCTCGTATGTTACAGGTATATGCAGGAAAAACATTCCATGCTTATTGACAAGTTTAGCTGTGCCAAATTTACAGCTATCAGCAAAATACTGCTCAAAACCGTTTTTGAAGAAAGATACCTTAATACGTCCGTTTAGTGTATTAACAGAGAAAATATCGTTATTGTTATTGAGAGAATAATCTCTGTTCCATACAAGGTCTAACTGGGGAAGTCTAAACACAGGCTTAATCCACTCTTTTTGATTTTCGAGAAGGGTCTTGTATTTAGCAATAACAGTGCGAACACAAGAAACTGCCATCTGAGAACGGAGACCATAAATCTCACGTACTTGATAGTAAGTGTCTTTCTGTACCCTATAACGACTAAGGTTATGTGTTTTGTATATGTAATCAGACACATAATTACATGCATTAGAATAAGCCTTCATGGTATCGCAGAGGATCTGCTTGTCAGAAGGCTTTATCAAAATCTGAAGTTTTGCTGTAATTGTCTGCTCCATATACAACACCTGCTTTCTTCACTAAATATATTATAACATATATTTTTGCGAAATATAATGTTGTATAAATAATACGCCGCTAAAACGGGCATTCCTCCCACGACTTATAGAAGTCGGGGCATCCTGCCCTGCGGCGTTGGTGAATGCAGGAGGAGAACTATGAGTATTCGAATAAACAGCGCTTCATGCGTGGGCTGCGGAAAGTGTGCGGAAGTCTGTCCCGGAAATCTCATCCGGATATCAGACCGGAAAGCAGAGATCAAAAGAGAAAAAGACTGCTGGGGCTGTACTTCCTGTCTGAAAGAGTGCAAAACCGGAGCCATTCTCTTTTTCCTTGGAGCGGATATCGGCGGAAGAGGCTCTGTTCTTTCCGTGAAAGAAGAAGGGGAGAACCGGATCTGGACGGTGACAGCCGGAGACGGTACGAAGAAGACAATTACCGTAAATACAAAGGAATCCAACCGGTACTGATCCATCGGCTGCGGAATAACCTGTATATGTGAAACTGTATGTATAGAATAAAAATGGAGAAGATAACAAATGAGTAGATTAACACATCTGGATGAGCTGGAAGCGGAAGCAATCTATATCATCCGCGAAGTGGCTGCGGAGTGTGAAAAGCCGGTGATGCTTTACTCCATCGGAAAGGACAGTTCGGTAATGCTGCATCTGGCCTTGAAGGCATTTTACCCGGAGAAACCTCCGTTTCCGTTTCTTCATGTGAATACCACATGGAAGTTCCGGGAGATGATTGAGTTTCGTGACGCGGTAGCGAAAAAATATGGGCTGAATATGCTGGAGTACATCAATGAGGACGGCGTCGCCAGGGGAATTAATCCTTTTGATCACGGCAGCGCATACACAGACATTATGAAGACGCAGGCGCTCAAGCAGGCACTGGATCACTATGGTTTCACGGCTGCCTTCGGCGGAGGCCGCCGGGATGAGGAGAAGTCCAGAGCCAAAGAGAGGATTTTTTCCTTCCGCAATTCCGCCCATGCCTGGGATCCGAAGAATCAGCGACCGGAGATGTGGAAGCTGTTCAACACCAGACTCTTCAAGGGCGAGGAAGTACGTGTTTTTCCTCTTTCCAACTGGACCGAGAAGGATATCTGGCAGTACATCCGGCGGGAAAAGATCGAGATCCCGTCCCTGTATTTCGCGAAGGAACGGCCGGTGATTTACAGGGACGGCAATATCATCATGGTGGATGATGACCGCCTGAAAGAGCGGCTGCTTCCCGGCGAGCAGATCGTCAACCGGAAAGTACGCTTCCGTACCCTCGGCTGTTATCCGCTCACCGGCGGCGTGGAATCGGACGCAGAGACACTGGACGAGATTATTGAGGAGACACTCAGCGCCGTGTCCAGTGAGCGGACCACCCGGGTAATTGATAATGAGGCGGCGGGCTCTATGGAACGCCGGAAAAGGGAGGGCTATTTCTGATGCAGTTATTGAAATTTATCACATGCGGAAGTGTGGATGACGGGAAATCCACACTCATCGGTCACATCCTTTACGATTCCAAACTCCTTTACGCGGATCAGGAAAAAGCGCTGGAGCTGGATTCAAAAGTCGGAAGCAGAGGAGGTGCCATCGACTATTCCCTTCTTCTGGACGGACTGATGGCTGAGCGTGAACAGGGAATCACCATCGACGTTGCCTACCGCTACTTCACAACCGACAAGCGGAGTTTTATCGTGGCAGACACGCCGGGGCATGAGGAGTACACGAGAAACATGGCAGTGGGTGCTTCTTTTGCCGATCTGGCTGTCATCCTCATTGACGCAAAACAGGGGGTACTCGTGCAGACGAGAAGACATGCCAGAATCTGCTCCCTGATGGGAATCCGCCACTTTGTTTTTGCCATCAACAAGATGGATCTGGTTTCCTACAGTAAGGAGCGCTTCGATGAAATCACAGAGCAGATCGAAGAACTTGTGAATGAGCTGAAGCTGAAAAATCATGTGGCTATTCCTCTCTCTGCCACCGAGGGCGACAACGTGACAAAGCGCTCGGAGAACATTGACTGGTACGAGGGGCCTGCCCTTCTGGAATATCTGGAGCAGGTGGATGTGGCTTCTCACAGGGAGGAGGAAGGCTTCTATCTTCCGGTTCAGAGAGTCTGCCGTCCCTATCACACCTTCCGTGGTTTCCAGGGACAGATCGAGGCCGGCGTGGTACACGTGGGCGATGAGATTACGGTTCTTCCCAGCGGTGAGAGGGCTGAAGTAAAGAGTATTCATATCCTTGACCGGGAGGTAGAAGAGGCCGCAGCCGGACGTCCGGTTACGATTCAGCTGAACCGCGAGGTGGACGTGTCCAGGGGCTGCGTCCTGACCTCTCACTCGGAGATCGGCGTAACATCCTATATCGAAGCCAAACTTCTCTGGATGGATGACGAGAAGCTGGAAACCGGAAAGAACTTCTTTGTGAAGATCGGAACCCGGCAGATCCCCGGCGTGGTTACGGAAATCATAAACACCTTCGATGTAAATACCGGTGAGAAAAAGGGCGCCACATCTCTGGAGAAAAATGAGATCGCTGTGGCGAGAATCCGTCTGGCGGATACCGTCGTGGTCGACCTCTTCCGGAAGCACAAGACACTTGGCGAGTTGATTCTGATCGACCGCGTCACCAATATGACTTCCGCCTGCGGCGTCGTTGACGCGATTCTTTCCGATGATGAAGGTTCCACCGGCACCGTCATCGACCGTGAGATGCGGAGCAACTGGAAAGGACAGCGTGCGATCACCGTGGAATTCAACGAGAGCAGCCTGGTGGATCTGGCCTTTGTTCAGAAAGTCGAGAAGGAGCTGAGCAACAGAGGACGCCACACCTATCTCTACCGGCCGGACAGCTATCACGGAATGAAGGGAGTCGTGAAGCATCTCAATGACGCGGGAATCCTTGTCCTTCTCTATGCGAAAAAGGATCTGGACACCTCCGCGTTCGAATACACCAGAGGTTATGTCAGCGACTGGCTCACAGATGACATACGCACCGTAAATGAGGCCGCGGACTACATCTACAAAGCGTCAGACATCCACGGCGAGATCGTGACAGACGGCGCGGCGATCTAACCGGTACCGGGTACCATGATCCTTTTTTATAAAACAAGCCCGATAACCGGAAGTAATTACCGGTGATCAGAAATTGCATGAACTGGAAATATTGAAGTTTTGCCTTCTTTCCACTAAAATTCTTATATAACAGTCACAAGGATAACTCGACCAATGCGACCTGTGCTTGCCCGTAATAGTGTGTTCCCGGGATCGGCAGCCGTTAATCTGGTCGGGTTATTTTAGGACTGTTACACTACTAATCCGGTAGGTCAATAGGAACTAATTCGGAAGAAAACAGAGAAACATACGATTTGCAGAGGAAACAATGACAATACAGCAGGTATTATATGCGCTGACGATTCAGGAGTATGGTTCCATGAACAAGGCCGCGGAGAAGCTGTATATTGTTCAGCCGACCCTCACATCCGCGATCCAGGAACTGGAAAATGAAGTGGGAATTACCATCTTCATGCGCACAAACAGAGGGGTGATCGTAACACCTGAGGGAAAAGAATTTCTGGAGGATATCCGGGGCTTCTACCGTCAGTATGATACAGTCATGCAAAAATACTGTGAAAAGGGAAACTATAAAAGGAAGTTTGGCGTTTCCACACAGCATTATACGTTTGCAGTGCGGGCATTCGTAGATACGGCGAGACAATATGACATGAATGATTTCGATTTTGCGCTCCGCGAGACCACAACCATGGATATCATCAATGATGTCAGTACGCTGAAAAGTGAGATCGGGATCCTGTATTTGAACGATCTGAACCGGCGGGGGCTGAGCAAGCGTTTTTCGGAACACGGACTGGAGTTCCATTCTCTCATCAAGTGTCGGGTGTTTGTCTACATGTGGCATGAGCATCCACTCGCGGGGATGGAATCCATCGGTATCGAAAACTTGCAGGAGTACCCGTGCATGTTTTTTGAACAGCACGAGAACAGTGCGTACCTTGCAGAAGAGATTCTGAGTGAGAATTTTTATCCGAAGACATTGCGGGTGACGGACCGTTCCACCATGTTGAACCTGATCCGCGCCATGAACGGGTTTACCTTGTGCTCCGGCATTGTCTGGGGAGACCTGAACGGATCCGGCTATGTGGTGGTACCGTTTCGTGGCGATGAGGAGAATCCCAACTATGTGATGGACATTGGTTATGTCACGAAGAAAAACGCGGTGATGAGCAAGATCGGAAAGGTTTTTCTCGAAGAAGTGGACAAGGCGTTGGAACAGATCGATAAATCTGTGATCTATCAGGAAAATTGAAACAAATGAAACGAAGGGGATGAAAGTATGGCAACAGATTATGCGACACTCAAAAAGGGCGGCTTTATGCGTCAGAGACAGAAGGACAATTTTTCCCTGCGTCTCTCCGTTGTGGGAGGACAGGTGACAGCTGATCAGCTGGTCGTGATCACAGAGGTGGCCAATAAATACGGCCACGGTTATGTGCACCTGACTTCCAGACAGAGTATAGAGATTCCGTTTATTCAGCTGAAGGATGTAGACGCCGTAAAGGA
>JAIKXQ010000077.1 GCA_024684035.1 Eubacterium sp.
ACTTCTGTATTTTGCAGCTTGCATTCCGGTTATCATTGTAGAGCCGATCTCCGCGATCAACCAGGGTAAGACCTCTGTTGCTTCCATCGCGATGGTTACCAAGAAGCAGGAAACCTTCGGTAAGTCCATGATCTTCACGGCCATGGTTGAGACCTACGCGATCCTGGCTCTTCTGATTTACATTCTGGCAATCTTCGGCGTATCTGGTATGGCGGCGTAAGGAGATAGTTTAATGGCAGGTTTAGATAAGATATTAGAGGATATACGCAGTGAATCGGCCAGATCGGTCGACGCTGTGAAGAAGGAGGCTCAGGCAGGCTACGATGCCAGTATGGAGGCCGCCCGCAAAGAAGCCGAGGAACAGAGTAAGAAGATCCTCGCCAGGGCGCAGCTCCAGGCGGATGACCTGATTGCCAGAGCTGACTCCGCGGCAGCCCTTGAAGAGCGCCGTATGCTCCTCCGTGCGAAACAGGAGCTGATCTCGGATGTCATCGCCAAGGCGAAAGAGGCATTCGTGAACCTCCCCGCAGAAGAATATTTTAATCTGCTCCTGAAGCTGATCGGAAAGAACGCACTTCTTCGTGAAGGTGAGATCTGCTTCAGCAAGAATGATTTTCAGCGTCTTCCGAAGGATTTCGCCGCAAAACTGGTTGCGGCCCTCCCAGAGGGAGCCAGCCTGAACGTGTCCAAAGAGGACGCGAAGATTGATGGCGGCTTTATCCTGAAGTATGACGGTCTGGAGCAGAACCTTTCCGTGGAGGAGATTTTTGAGGAAATGAAAGACCAGATGACAGATACGGCAGGGAAGGTCCTGTTCTCCTGAGGAGAGGACCCTGCAATCTGCTCTCAGGGACATGAGGCCAGGATGGCCGGATGGTCCTGAGACAGGAAGGAGGAATGCAATGGCCGAACAATATATCTATGCGGTCGCGCGTGTCCGTTCCCGTGAGCTGTCTTTGTTAAATGAGTCTGTGATTGCGCAGCTGTGTGCTGCCTCCGGTGAGGAGGATTGCCTGAGAATACTCAACGAGAAGGGATGGGGAAACCCGGATCTTCCCAGCGAGGAGATGTTCCGGGGAGAAGAAAAAAAGACCTGGGAATTTATCCGGGAACTTGTCCCGGATCATATGCAGATCTTTGATGTCTTTCGTCTTGCGAATGACTATCACAATCTGAAGGCAGCGATAAAGGAAAGCGTGATTGATGGCGAACACCCTGGAATTATGGTTGAGGGAGGAACGCTGAACACGGATGTGATCATGAACGCGATGGAGGAATCGGACTATGAGGCACTGCCTCAGCCGATGAGGGAGATCGCCATTGAGGCGAAGGAAACACTCCTGCAGACCAGAGATGGTCAGCTGTGTGATGTCATTATAGACAGAGCGGCCCTGGCGGCAGTCCGCGAGGCCGGAAAGGCAACCGGAGAGAAACTGCTCGAGGATTACGGAGAACTGATCTGCGCCACCGGCGATATCAAGATCGCGGTCAGGTGTGCCCGGACCGGAAAAGACCGTCAGTTTCTGATGAAGGCGCTGGCGCCCTGTGACACTCTGGACACGGAGCTTCTCGCAGACGCGGCAGCATCCGGAATGGATGCAATCTGCGCATATCTGGATCACACCGTATACGCAGATGCGGTAGACGAGCTGAAGCAGTCACTGGCTTCTTTTGAACGCTGGTGCGATAACAGGATGATCGAGACGATCCGCCCCGAGATCCATAATCCCTTCGGTATCGGACCGATCGCGGCCTACATCCTTGCCCGTGATAACGAGATCAAAACGGTTCGCATTATTCTGGCAGCGAAGAGAAATCATCTGCCGGATGAATTGCTCCGGGAAAGGGTAAGGGCAATGTATGTATAAGGCAGCAGTTTTGGGAGACTGGGATTCCATCTACGGCTTTTCCGCGCTGGGGCTGGATACCTTCCGTATTGAAGCGGAGGATCCGGATGAGAACGCGCGGGATCTGCTGAAGAAGCTGTCCCAGAGTCAGTACGAAGTAATCTATATCACAGAGTCGCTTGCAAAGCGCATACCGGACGAGATCGACCGGTACCGGCTGCAGCTCAGCCCGGCAGTGATCCTTATTCCCGGGATTTCCGGCAATACGGGAGCTGGCCTTGATGCGGTGAAGAAATCCGTGGAGCAGGCAGTTGGAAGCGATATCATATTCGGGAAGGATTGACGTGCGCATTGCCGGGGAAACTCAGCAAAAAGGCATAGAATCCAGGTAAGAGACTGCCGGATGGGCGGTTCCGGTTACGGAGCCGGTCTTCACCAGAATTGAAAGAAGGAATGCCGGCAGAGACGGAATTGATAAAATGACGATCCGGGGGACATGAGCCCCGGGATCTGCAGAAAGAAAGGCACAGGATATGGCAAAGGGAACAATAAAGAAGGTGTCCGGACCGCTTGTCGTTGCGACAGGCATGCGTGACGCGAATATGTTCGATGTGTGCCGTGTTTCAGAGAGGCGACTGATCGGTGAGGTCATTGAGATCCATGGGGATGAAGCATCCGTTCAGGTCTACGAAGAGACGGCCGGACTGGCTCCCGGAGAGCCGGTGGAGTCGACAGGAGCGCCGCTGAGCGTTGAACTCGGCCCCGGACTGATCGGAAGTATCTACGACGGTATTCAGAGACCGCTGGTTGAGATCATGAAGCAGACCAATTCGAATCTGCTGGCCAGAGGTATCGAAGTTCCGGCACTGAACCGCGAGAAGGAATGGCACTTTGTGCCGGTGGCAAAAGCTGGCGATAAGATGATCGGCGGTGATGTTCTGGGAACCGTTCAGGAGACCCATATCATCACGCAGAAGATCATGGTACCGCCGGGAGTTTCAGGCACACTGAAGTCCATCAAAGAGGGAGATTTCAAGGCAACAGATACCGTTGCGGTACTGACCAAAGATGACGGCACCGACATGGAGATCACACTGATCCAGAAGTGGCCGGTCCGCCGTGAGAGACCTTACGCGAAGAAGCTTGCTCCGAGTGAGCCGCTGGTTACCGGACAGAGAATCATCGATACGCTGTTCCCCATCGCGAAGGGCGGCGTAGCCGCAATCCCGGGACCGTTCGGTTCAGGTAAGACGGTGGTACAGCATCAGCTGGCAAAATGGGTAGAGGCAGACGTGGTTGTCTATATCGGCTGCGGTGAGCGTGGCAACGAGATGACAGACGTTCTGAACGAATTCCCGGCTCTGAAGGACCCGAAGTCCGGATACTCCCTGATGGAGCGGACGGTCCTGATCGCAAATACATCCGATATGCCGGTTGCCGCCCGTGAGGCGTCAATCTACACCGGAATCACCATCGCGGAATATTTCCGTGATATGGGTTACTCGGTAGCTCTGATGGCAGACTCCACCTCCCGCTGGGCAGAGGCCCTTCGTGAGATGAGCGGACGTCTGGAAGAGATGCCCGGTGAGGAAGGTTACCCTGCATACCTGGGTTCCCGTCTGGCACAGTTCTATGAGCGTGCCGGTCGTGTCATCTCTCTCGGACATGAGAAGAGGGAAGGTGCCCTTTCCGCCATCGGTGCCGTATCACCTCCCGGAGGTGATATTTCCGAGCCGGTATCCCAGGCGACACTGCGAATTGTAAAGGTATTCTGGGCTCTTGACGCGTCCCTTGCATATCAGAGACATTTCCCGGCGATCAACTGGCTGACCAGTTACAGTCTGTATCTGGACACACTGAAACAGTGGTTCGACAGCAATGTCGAGGACGACTGGATGTCCACCAGACAGAGCCTTATGAGTCTTCTGCAGGATGAGTCATCGCTGAATGAGATCGTCAAGATGGTAGGTATGGACGCTCTGTCACCGGCCGATCGTCTGAAGATGGAAGCGGCCAGATCCATCCGTGAGGATTTCCTCCACCAGAACTCTTTCGATGAGATCGATACTTATACTTCCCTGAAGAAACAGTACTACATGATGAAACTCGTATTTGAGTTCTATCAGCAGGGTACAAAGGCTCTGGAGCATGGCGCCTCCATCAACGACCTTGTCAAGATGGAAGTCCGTGAGAAAATCGGTCGATTCAAATACACACTGGAAGCGGATATCGATGATCAGTATGACAAGATCAAAGAAGAGATTGCCGCAGAAACCGAAAGCCTGACGGGAAAGGAGGACTGATCTTATGGCAAAAGAATATCGTACGATAAAAGAAGTTGCCGGTCCTCTGATGCTGGTTCAGGGCGTAGAGGATGTTAAATACAACGAGCTCGGTGAGATCGAGCTCTCCAACGGTGAAGTTAGAAGATGTAAGGTTCTTGAGATTGACGGAGGAAACGCCCTTGTTCAGCTCTTCGAGGATTCCACCGGAATCAACCTCTCGGACAGCAAGGTCAGATTCCTGGGCCATGCACAGCAGCTCGGTGTATCCGAGGACATGCTGGGTCGTGTCTTTGACGGAATGGGACGGACCATCGACGGTGGACCGGATATTCTTCCGGATGCCCGCCTCGACATCAACGGTCTTCCTATGAACCCGGCAGCCCGTGCCTATCCTTCCGAGTTTATTCAGACCGGTGTTTCAGCTATTGACGGTCTGAACACACTGGTTCGAGGACAGAAACTTCCGATTTTCTCCGCCTCCGGTCTTCCTCATGCACAGCTTGCAGCGCAGATCGCCAGACAGGCGAAGGTAGTCGGAACGGATGAACCCTTCGCGGTAGTTTTTGCCGCTATGGGTATTACCTATGAGGAGGCCAACTACTTCCAGGAGTCCTTCAAGGAGACAGGTGCGATTGACCGGACCGTACTGTTTATCAACCTGGCAAACGATCCGGCGGTAGAGCGTATTTCCACACCTCGAATGGCACTGACCGCAGCTGAGTATCTCGCTTTTGAGAAGGATATGCATGTACTGGTTATCCTTACGGATATCACGAACTACGCGGATGCTCTCCGTGAGGTATCCGCAGCCCGCAAGGAAGTTCCGGGACGCCGCGGTTATCCCGGATACATGTATACCGACCTCGCTACGCTCTATGAGCGTGCCGGACGTCTGAAAGGCAAGAAGGGATCCATCACCATGGTGCCGATCCTGACCATGCCTGAGGACGACAAGACTCATCCGATCCCCGACCTTACCGGCTACATCACCGAGGGTCAGATCATCTTGAGCCGTGAGCTTTACAGAAAAGGAATTACACCGCCTATCGATGTTCTTCCGTCTCTGTCCCGACTCAAAGATAAGGGTATCGGTGAAGGCAAGACCAGAAAAGATCATGCGGCGACCATGAACCAGCTCTTCGCAGCCTATGCGCGAGGCAAAGACGCGAAGGAACTTATGGTCATCCTCGGAGAGGCTGCTCTTACAGATATTGACCTTGTCTACGCGAAATTCGCCGACGAGTTCGAGAAGACCTATGTATCCCAGGGGTATTCCACAGACCGGAGTATCACGGAGACGCTGGAGACAGGCTGGGATCTTCTGAGAATCCTCCCGAGATCCGAGCTGAAACGTATCTCGGACGCTATGCTCGACGAGCACTACGAAAAAGACTGATCCGCAGAACGAATAGAGCGGAGTTTATGAAGGAGGTTATGCAATGGCTGCGACACAGGTCAATCCTACCCGAATGGAACTGACCAGGCTGAAACGTAAACTTGCGACAGCGATCAAGGGCCATCGACTTCTGAAGGATAAACGTGATGAGCTGATGAGAGAATTTCTCGACCTTGTCCGTGAGAACATGGAACTCCGGAAAAAGGTCGAGAGAGAGATTCAGGACGCGAACAGAAATTTCGTGCTCGCAAAGGCCGGCATGTCTGAAGAGATTCTTCAGGCGGCGATGATGGCGCCGAAACAGGAAGTGTATCTGAAAAAAGATACGAAGAATGTCATGAGTGTGGATATTCCGGTGTTCGATTACACCACGAGAACTGCTGATAAGAACGATATCTTTTCCTATGGCTTCGCTTACACCTCCAGCGATCTGGACGGGGCGGTTCAGTCCCTCTCTGATACGCTGCCGGATATGCTGAAGCTTGCGGAGGTGGAGAAATCCTGTCAGCTGATGGCGTCTGAGATCGAGAAGACCAGACGAAGAGTAAACGCACTTGAGCATGTCATCATTCCTGAGACACAGCAGGGCATCCGTTATATCACGATGAAGCTGGATGAAAACGAGAGAAGTACGCAGGTACGACTGATGAAGGTTAAGGACATGATGTTGAACGAAGCACATCACTATGATGAAAAATAAGTTTGGATTCATAAGCTGCGAACATTCATGAGTTTGACGAATGACTGGTACGGCGGGATTCCGGAAAGGGACTGAAAATGCGGGCGGCAGGTACGAATCCGCCGATCCTTCCGATAATGTACCGGTGTATCTGCGTGACGAATATGTTACATAGGAGGCAGATTTCTTTGCGGCAAAGCGGGGAAAACTGCCTCTTTTTCGTTTCATAACAGATTTTAACCGTTAATATTATTTTTAATAACAAAAAAACAGCAGTTTATGCGATGGTTTATATTTAAAAAAGTATTAAACTGTCGTATAATGTTGGATGATTTGCATACATTTAAGGAAGGAGGATAGGAGATGGGATTATTAACCTTTAAAGGCGGAGTTCATCCCTTCGAGGGAAAAGAACTTTCTGCGGAGAAACCCGTGGAAATTCTCAACCCGGGAAAAGAACTCGTCTATCTGCTATCACAGCACATTGGTGCACCGGCGAAAGCCCTTGTGAAAAAGGGGGATCGCGTACTGGTTGGTCAGAAAATTGCCGAGGCGGGCGGTTTCGTTTCCGCTCCGGTTCACGCTTCTGTATCAGGAACAGTAACGAAACTTGAAAAGCGTAAAAATGCAACCGGGGCTTACGTTGATGCGATTATCGTGGAAAACGACGAGCAGTATGAGAGTGTGGAATTCACGACAGCAGATCCGGCCTCTCTTACGAAAGAGCAGATTCTGGAGCGCATCCGTGAAGCCGGTGTTGTAGGTATGGGTGGAGCCGGTTTCCCCACGGCGGTGAAACTTGCGCCGAAGGATCCCTCCAAGGTGGATTATATTCTTGTGAATGGGTCCGAGTGCGAGCCGTACCTCACATCTGATTACAGATGCATGATTGAAAAACCGGAGAAAATTGTAGCCGGTCTGGAGATCATCCTTGGCCTCTTCGGCTCGAACTGTCAGGGTGTGATCTGTATCGAGAACAATAAACCGAAGGCTGTCAGGGTGATGGAAGATGCCATCAAGGGCAAAACAAATATGTCCGTAAAAGTCGTAAAGACGAAGTACCCGGAGGGTGCGGAGCGGTGTCTGATCAATGCCATTACCGGAAGATACGTTACTTCGAAGATGCTTCCTGCAGATGCAGGTTGTATTGTGGATAATGTGGGCACCGTCATGGCTGTCTATGATGCGGTTGTAAACGGAAAGCCTCTCACAAAGAGAGTGTTCACGCTGACCGGTGACGCACCTTCCGATCCGAAGAACTATCTGGTTCCGGTAGGTATGAGCTACAGCGAGATCATTGAACAGGGCGGCGGTTTCAAGGCTGAGCCGGAGAAGATTATTTCCGGCGGTCCCATGATGGGATTTGCCCTGGCGGATACAGAGATTCCGGTCACAAAGACTTCCGGAGCACTCACCTGTTTCCTGAAGGATGAGGTGGCAGCACATAAGACAGGAAGCTGTATCAACTGCGGCCGCTGTATGAAGGGCTGCCCGGCGCGTCTCATGCCCAACAAGCTTGCTGATTTTGCAAAGCACGGCGATGCGGCATCCTTCGAGGAGTATGATGGTCTGGAATGTGTGAACTGCGGATCCTGCAGTTTCTCCTGTCCTGCCAAACGTTCCCTGGCCGGTGAGATCAACACGATGCGTCAGCAGATTCTTGCTGCAAAGAAGAAAAAGTGAGGGAGGTAGAATATGAGTAAAAAGTATCAGGTTTCTGTCTCTCCTCATGTAAGAGACAGTATTACAACGACAAAAATTATGCTCTGTGTGATTCTGGCGCTGATGCCGGCATGTATCTACGGAGTATTTAACTTCGGACTTCACGCGCTTCTGATCCTGTGCCTGTCCACAGCATCTGCAGTGATCTCCGAGGCACTTTATGATCTGATTTTCGGCAAAAAGTCCACGATTAACGATTTGTCCGCAGTTGTAACAGGACTTCTGATCGGTATGAATATGCCGCCGGAAATCATCTGGTGGATGCCTGTTCTCGGATCTGTATTTGCCATTGTGGTCATCAAGATGATCTTTGGCGGTCTGGGACAGAACTTCATGAACCCTGCGCTTGGAGCGAGATGTTTCCTTCTGATCGCCTTCTCCAGCCAGATGACAACGTACGCGGCACCCAGCGGATTCACAGCTCTTGTGAAAACCATGCCGGGAACACCGGATACTCTTTCCGGAGCCACACCTCTTGCCTATCTGAAGCTTGGATATGACTTTGATCTTCACGCGCTTTTCTTCGGAAATGTGCAGGGAGTGATCGGTGAGACATCCGCCATTGCCCTTCTTGCAGGCGGACTCTTCCTCCTTCTTCTCAAGATCATTGACTGGAAGATTCCCACATTCTATCTCGGCAGTTTTGCCATCCTGGTCTTTATCACGGCGTCAGTCAAAGGCTATGACAATCCGCTTGTATTTACTGCAGAGGAACTCTGCGCCGGTGGTATTCTCCTTGGCGCTCTGTTCATGGCAACGGATTACGTGACATCGCCGGTTACACCGGTCGGTCAGATGATCTTCGGACTTTTCCTCGGCGTAATGACCTGGCTCTTCCGTATGATCGGAAGCGGCGCGGAGGGTGTATCCTATGCGATTATTCTCGGCAACTGTATCACGCCGATGATCGAGGCCTACACGCGTCCGAGAGCCTTCGGCATTAAGAAAGAAGAAAAGGAGGCGAAGCAGGCATGAGCAAGAAAGACAAAGGCGTCGTTCATGACACCATCATACTGACGATTATTACCCTTGCTGCCGGACTGGTTCTTGGCGGCGTACATCACATCACTGCGGAGCCGATTCAGAAGCAGCAGGAGGCAACACAGAAAGCTGCGCAGAAGCAGGTATTCCCGGAGGCGAAGAACTTTAAGGCAGTAGAGTGGGATGCTTCAAACGCTGACTTCGCGAAAGCGCTCGAGGAAGCCGGCATTGACCAGACAACTGTGAGCGCAGTTTCCGAGGCACAGGATGCTTCCGGCGCGAAGATCGGATACGTTGTCACTGCCGCAAATAAAGAAGGTTACGGTGGCGATGTGGAACTGATGGTCGGCATTGGAACTGCTGAGGGCACGAAGTCCCTCTACGGCATCTCCTTCCTGAATCTTCCGGAGACTGCGGGAATGGGAATGAAGGCGGATGAGCCTACATTCAAGGATCAGTTCAGGACCGTCACCGTCAGCGGAGAGGAACTTGTCAAGTACACTAAGAACGGCAAACAGAGCGCAAACGAGGTCGACGCGATCTCCGGCTGTACGGTGACAACAAATGCGGTTACCAAGGCGGTAAACGGTGCGATCACTGCCGTATCATTTCTAGAGGAGGATGAATAAATGAGTTTGAAAAAAGATACTCCGATAGAGAGATTATGGAATGGATTGTTTGTTGAAAACCCGGTATTCGTTCTGGTACTCGGTACCTGTCCGACACTGGCCACTTCCACATCGGCCACAAACGCCATCGGTATGGGACTTTCCACGACAGCAGTTCTGATGATGTCCAACCTCATCATCTCTCTGCTTCGCAAGATTATTCCGGACAGAATGCGTATGCCGGCTTACATTGTCGTAATCGCATCCTTCGTTACGATGGTTGACTTCCTTATGGAAGGATTTACCCCGGGTCTTTACAAGACGCTCGGAATCTATATTCCGCTGATCGTTGTTAACTGTATCATCATGGGACGTGCGGAGGCCTATGCCGGAAAGAAACCCGTCATCTCTTCGTTTTTCGACGGAGTTGGAATGGGTATCGGCTTTACGGTTGCGCTCACACTGATCGCTTCCTTCCGTGAGCTTTTCGGAGCGGGAACAATTTTCGGGGCTCAGATCATGCCCTCGGGTTATGTGCCCATCAGTACCTTTGTCCTCGCACCGGGAGCTTTCCTGGTTTACGGTTTCCTGATTGCGGCCATGAACGCACTCAAGATCGGCGCTGGAAGACGTCCGAAAAAGGAGTGGGATCCTACAGAGAAGATCTGTGGTGAGTGCTTCAAGTGTATGAAGGTGGGAATGTGCGGACAGAAGCCGGAAAACTGCGGCGAGACTGCAGCACAGACCATCGCGAAGAATAAAGGAACTGTGGATGAGGCAATTGCATCCGGCAAGAAAGGAGGAGATCAGTAATGAGTGCAGCAGCGATTCTTTTACTTGCAATCAATGCATGTCTTATCAATAACGTAGTACTGAGTCAGTTCCTGGGAATCTGTGCTTTCCTGGGCGTTTCCCAGAAGAGCAGTGCGTCAAAGGGAATGGGTGCGGCTGTAACCTTCGTTCTTACGCTGGCATCCCTTGTCTGTGGAATTATCTACAAGTTCCTGTTGGTTCCGACAGGACTTCAGTACATGAAAACGATCGTGTTTATCGTGATCGTTGCAGCTCTTGTTCAGTTCGTTGAGATGTTCCTGAAAAAATTCGTAAAGAGTCTGTACGATGCTCTCGGAATTTATCTTCCGCTGATCACTACAAACTGTGCAGTTCTCGGTGTTGCTCTTCTGAACGTTCAGAAAGAGTACGATATTCTTACAGGTACCATCTACGGATTTGCAACAGCGGTCGGATTCTGGATCGCGATCGTCATTCTCTCCTATATCAGAGAGAAGATTGTATTCAACGATATACCGAAGCCGTTCCGCGGTTTCCCGATCGTTATGATCACAGCGGCGCTGATGTCAATTGCTTTCTTCGGATTCTCAGCTCTGAAGTAAGCGGAACAGGAGGAAACTATGAACGGAATTTTAATTGCGACACTGGTAGTCGGTGGTGTCGGACTGGTAGTCGGAATCTTCCTTTCCGTGGCGAGCAAGGTATTTGCAGTGCCGGTGGATGAGAAAGAGGCGGCAATCAACGAGGCACTTCCGGGCGCTAACTGTGGTGGCTGCGGATATTCAGGCTGTGCGGCCTGTGCAGCGGCTATGGCAAGAGGTGAGGCTGCGGTCAACGCCTGCGTAGTAGGTCAGAAGCCGGTAGCCGATGAGATTGCGAAGATTCTCGGAACAACAGCTGCCGAGGGAGAGCGAAAGGTTGCTTTCGTTCGCTGTGTCGGCGACTGCGAAAAGACCACGGAGACTTATGAATACAGCGGTCCTTTGACCTGTAAAAATGTTCACATGGCACCGGGAGGCGGCCCGAAATCCTGCCGCTACGGTTGTCTCGGCCTTGGAGAGTGCGTATCTGTCTGCGAATTCGACGCGATTCACATTGTTCAGGGAGTTGCGAAGGTCGATGAGGAGAAATGTGTCAACTGCGGCAAATGCCGCAAGGCTTGTCCGAAGGGACTCATCTCCGAAGTACCTTACAACTATGTATCACACATCGGATGCATGAATCCGGACAAGGGTAAACCGGTTATGGAGAACTGTAAAGTCGGTTGTATCTCCTGCCAGAAATGTGTGAGAAACTGTCCGGAGAATGCGATCTCCATCGACAGTGGGTATCCGGTCATCGACTACGCGAAGTGTACCAACTGCGGCACGTGCAAAGTCGATTGTCCGAGAAAGTGTATTGTATAAGAGGGTGTTTTGAGTGGTGAAGTCTCTTTTTGGGACTTCGCCATGTAAAGTTTCTGCAGAGGTTTTTCGTTTAGGGTGTAGCTGGAAGGAGTATGAGTATGAAAGCATTGAAAGCAATTCCATACCTGCTGCTGGCAGCAGGAACTGCGATACCTATGGTGTTTTCACCGATGAAACCGCCAAGCAAGGCTCCGTCAGGAGGACCTTCTGCTGAGGCACAGACACTGACCGGCGCTGCGCAGGGAATGGATGGAGATGTGTCTGTACAGATTGTGGCAGATCAGGATTATATTTATTCTGTTGAAGTCACAGACCATCATGAGACGGATGGAATCGGAACGATCGCGGTGGATCAGATTCCATCCCAGATTTACAATTATCAGAGCTATGAGGTGGATTCCATTTCCGGTGCAACCATCACATCGGATGCCATCAAGAACGCTGTAAAGGCGGCTTTGGAGTCCGGAGGAATCTCCACGGAGAAATTCGGAACAGCGCCGGTGATGAATACAACAAAGGCAAGGGATGCTGTCTACAAAGCGGACATCGTCATCGTCGGTGCCGGCGGAGCAGGAATGACAGCGGCCATCGAGGCTGCGGATAAAGGACACAAAGTAATCATTCTTGAGAGTCAGACCATGGTTGGCGGAAACTCCATTCGCGCTACGGGTGGTATGAACGCTGCCAATACGAAATGGCAGGATCAGAATGAATTCACAGAGGGTGACGGCGTTGAGAAATCTCTGAAGTCCGCGGCGGAAGAGTTTGCGGATAATGAGGTTGTCACTGAGCTGGCAGCCAAAGTAAGAAAACAGTACGATGAGTATCTGGCAAATCCGGAGGGATACTTCGATACGGCAGAACTCATGGAGCTTAACACCATCATGGGCGGACATGGAATCAATGATCCTGCTCTTGTAAAGGAAATGTGCGAGAGAAGTGCGGAGGGTATCGACTGGCTCGATTCGGTGGGCGCGAAGCTTCACAGAGTAGGAGCTGCGGGAGGTGCCTCTGTAAAGCGTATTCACAGCCCGGTGAACGCAGAAGGAAAGACCGAGGCAGTCGGCGCGTACACGATTCCGATTCTCCAGGAGAATATTGAGACGAGAAGCGGAAAGATCCGCCTCTTCTACTCCACAACAGCGGACAAGGTTCTCATGGAAGACGGCAAAGCTGTGGGCGTACATGCGATTGGTTCCACCGGTGAGAATGTCACTGTAAAGGCGAAAGCAGTCATCATCGCCTCCGGTGGCTTCGGAGCAAACTCCGAGATGGTTGAGAAATACAGAACGGAGCTCAAAGGTTTCATGACAACCAACGCGTCCGGTGCGCAGGGAATCGGAATTCAGATGGGTGAAGAGGCCGGTGCGGCCACTGTGGATATGGATCAGATTCAGATTCATCCTACTGTAGAGTACAACTCAGGTCATCTGATCACAGAGGGACTTCGCGGAGACGGAGCCATCCTTGTAAACGTCAACGGTAAACGATTCTTTGACGAGGTTCAGACACGAGACCGTGTATCTGCTGCGGAAATTGAGCAGCCGGAGAGCTTTGCATGGCTCATCATCGATCAGAAGATGGTCGACGAGTCAGCGGTTATCGAGGGATACATCAACGCGGGATATACATTGACAGGTAAGGACGCGAAAGAACTTGCCGCTCAGATCGGCGTAGATCCGGACACTCTGGATCAGACGATCAAAGACTGGAATCAGTGCGTTGCCAATAAGAGCGATCCGGAATTCGGACGTACCAGCTTTGCCAATGCTCTTGATACAGCTCCCTACTATGCGTTGAAGGTTACGCCGGGTATTCATCACACCATGGGAGGTCTGAAAATCAATCCGAAGTCCGAAGTTCTCAAAGAGAACGGAGATGCAATCCCTGGACTCTTCGCAGCCGGAGAGGTTACAGGTGGTGTACACGGAGGCAACCGTCTCGGTGGAACCGCTGTCACAGACTTCGTTGTATACGGAAGAATCTCGGGTATCAACGCAGCAGAGTATGTGGAAGAACTGAAATAAAAAAGAATAATCTGATGTGCCAGCCCCGCCGTCCGGAGTCTTCCGGGCGGCGGGGTTTGTTTATCTCATAGGAAATTGCTTCGCATTCCCTATGAGACAAAACGCTCCGCGGGATGCGCAGCTCGCAGATAAGAAGATCGCTTACGCGATTCTGCTCGCGCGCCTTTCGTCCGCTGCGCTCACCGGGAGGATGAGAGGGATGGGGGAGTCGATGTCCGCTTGCGGACTTTGTTCTAAGAAATCATGTTGTGCTCATATAATTAGCGTATGCTTTGTCCCTTACGCGATCCTGTTTACACTCCAGAATCCATAAATCTTGTGACGGGACAGCGGATCATGTATAATCAGAAGAAGTGAGAAATAGAGAAGCTTCACATGGGAAACAAGAGGGGAGTGATCTTGTGAAGAAAAGAAAAAGCAGGCGGGAGGCGACTGTTGCAGCGGTTGTACTCGGCCTGGGACTTGCGTTTTCCGGATGCGCGGGAAATGCAGGGAATACGCAGCGTTCCGTGAGTGCTGCGGAACAGGGGAGAGCTGCGGCTGGTGAGGAGATCCCCTGTGCTGAGCGAAGCGGAACTTTTTTTGATACGGTGATCGGTATACGTATCAATGACGAGCGGGCAGAGGAATTGCTGGACGACTGTTTCAGAATCTGTGAGGATATGGAGAATGTGCTTTCGGCGCAGAAGGAAGGCAGCGAGCTGTACAGGCTCAATCACAGAAATGAACAGACGGTAGAGGTTTCGGAGCCACTGGCAGTCTGTATCCGAAGGGGACTGGAGTTTTGTGAATTGTCAGAGGGAGCCTTTGATATCACGATTCTTCCGGTTCGGGAACTCTGGGATTTTGAGACGGAGGATCATGCGTCGGCGGTACCGGAGGACAACAAGATCCGGCAGGAACTCAAACGTGTGGACTATCGCAGGGTTCATGTGGAGAACCGGACGGTTACGTTTGATTCGCCGGACACGATGATTGACCTGGGAGGAATTGCAAAGGGCTATATCTCCGAACAGTTGAAGTCCTATCTGAGGGAGGAGGGCTGTAGTTCTGCCATGATCAATCTCGGCGGAAATGTCAGCTCTCTCGGAACGAAGCCGGGAGGTGCTCCCTGGATTGTCGGCATTCAGAAACCTTTCTCGGATCGGGGGGAGATCCTCACAACCGTGGAGTCGACGGATAACGCTGTGATTTCTTCGGGAATCTACGAGCGCTATTTCCGGGCAAACGGAAAATTCTATCACCATATTCTTGATCCGAAAACAGGGTATCCGGCGGAGACGGATCTGAATCAGGTGACGATTATAGGAGAGGACGATGCGGCCTGTGACGCTCTGGCTACCATCGGGATCATCCTCGGCCGTGAAAAAACGAAGAAACTGGCAGAGAAACTGGATGCACCGGTAAAAATCCTTTTTACCGGTCAGAATAATGAACTGGAGTGGTATCCTTCGTGATGAAAAAGACAGCGGGAAGAAATGACATCATACTGATCGCCGCGATTCTTCTTGTGGCGGGGCTGATCCTTCTTGTGAGAACTCTGATGGTGGATCTTCACAAACCTCAGCTGGAGATTCTCGTCAACAACGAACAGTATGGCGTCTATGATCTGGACAAGGATCAGGAGATTCGGATCGGGAATACCAATGTGTGTGAAATCAAAAACGGAGAGGTTCGGATGAAGGACGCAAAGTGTCCGGATCATCTCTGTATGGAATTTCTCCCCATTGATGAGACGGGTGGAAGTATTATCTGTCTGCCAAATCAGGTAATTCTCCACATCATCAATGCGAAGGAAAAGGAAGACGGGGAAGATAACTGGTGGGATGCTTCTTCCGGGTCGGAGAATAAGACGGATGAGAAGTTAGAAAATAACGATTCGGGTGACGCTGAGTCAAAGGAGAAGAACGACGGCAAGAAGAATACCGGTGACAAGAAGGGGGCGGGGGATCACCGCCCGGATACGATAGCGGGATGACTTTATGGATAGAACAGCAGACAGAACAGCGGATAGAACGGCGATCGGAACAGAGGATAGAACTGCGAATAGAACGGCGGACAGCGGTGTAAAGAAAA
This sequence comes from Eubacterium sp., assembly GCA_024684035.1. Taxonomy (GTDB): domain Bacteria; phylum Bacillota; class Clostridia; order Lachnospirales; family Lachnospiraceae; genus Bilifractor. The sequence continues at coordinate 15,820 of JAIKXQ010000077.1, forward strand.
ACCTCGGCAAAAAAACTGCATATCTGGGGATGCTGACAGCACTGGCCATACTGGTGGGCTATGTGGAGACGCTGATTCCAGTGAACTTTGGAGTACCCGGAATGAAAATCGGACTCTCCAACATAGTGATTCTGATTACGATCTATTTGTACAGCTGGCGTGAAGCGATTGTTATTTCTGCGGCCAGAGTGGTTGTGCTCGGTTTTTTGTTCGGAAATCTGTTCAGCATACAGTATGGAATGGCAGGGGCCGTTTCCAGTATGTTAATCATGTCGGTGTTAATACGTACCGGAAAGTTCGGGAGCGTAGGGATATCTGCGGCGGGAGGTGCGGCACACAATGTGGGACAGATTCTCGTGGCCTGCATTTATATGCCCTCCATTCCCTTTTTCTGGTATCTTCCCATGCTTCTGATTGCCGGAACTTTGACCGGTATTGTCAATGGATTTGTTGTTTATGCGGTCTACATACGACTGCCTGAGAAAGGACGGGATATCCGGTGAAAATAATACATTGTGCGGATCTTCATCTGGATTCAAAGATGACGACGCATTTGAGCGGAGCACAGCTGCGACGGAGACGGGCGGAACTGCTGCACACATTTACACGTATGGTTGAGTATGCCGGAGAGCAGGATGTAAAGGCAATTCTGATCTGCGGAGATCTCTTTGACACAAAGAACATTTCGGCTCAGGCCAGAAACACTGTCTATGAGACGATTTGCAGGAATCCGGAGATCGGCTTTTTTTATCTGGCGGGAAATCATGAGGAGACCGCTTTTGTAGAGTGGATGCCATCTGTTCCGGAGAATCTGCATATATTCGGAACGGAGTGGACAGCCTTCCATATCGGCAGTGTGTCCATCGAGGGCACGGATCACTTTACGGAAGTGCCGCTCCCTTCGGCTTCCGCTGAAGGTGCGGTTCCAGGGGATGAAAAGAACGAGACACGTACTAATACGTTTCGAATTGTTGCCCTCCATGGGCAGCTTTCGGAATATGGCGGCGCAGAGCCGGAAAACTTGAATCTTCAGCTGCTCCGCAACCGAGGGATCGATTATCTTGCCCTTGGCCATGTTCACACGTATAAAAAAGGTGAACTGGCGCCAAAGGGGATCTGGTGTTATTCCGGCGCTCTTGAGGGTAGAGGGTTTGATGAATGCGGACCGCATGGCTTTGTGCTTTTGGAGATCGATGAGGAGACCGGCACGTGCAGAGATTCCTTCGTTCCCTTTGCGTCCCGTCGTCTGTGGGAACTTCCGGTGGATATCAGCGGTGCATCCACGACGGTTGAAATAATCGCAAGAATCGAGGAGATGCTGAATTCTGCAGAGGAACTCTCGGCGGGGGATCTGGTGAGAGTGGTTCTGAAAGGCCGGCTGGATGTATGTGATGAAAAGAATACGGCGCAGATCATGGCTCATTTCGGCGACCGCTTTGCGCTTTTTCAGGTAAGGGATGAGACGAAGCTGGATGTCAACTATCTGAGCTATGAGCATGACGCATCGCTGAAAGGGGAGCTGGTACGTCTTCTGCAGCGGGATCCGGAGCTTTCGGAAGATGAAAAGGCAGAGATTGTGCGGTGTGGATTGCAGGCGCTGTCGGGGGAGGAGTTTGAATTTTGAGGCTTGTAGAGTGTTATATCAGCAATTTCGGCTGTCTGCATGAAAACCGGATTCGGTTTGTGCGTGGCCTGAATACCGTTTTGAAGGAGAATGGCTGGGGGAAGAGTACCTTCGCCCATTTTCTGCTGGCGATGTTCTACGGATTTGATAATGATAAGAAAAAGAAGACTTCTGAGAGACCGAGGCTTCGTTTTGCGCCCTGGCAGGGGGGGATCTACGGAGGAACCGTAACCTTTGAATTTGAAGGAAAGCTCTGGCGCATCGAGAGAACCTTTGGAGCGGAGAGTGCAAGAGAGGACAAACTTCTGGTCTATGAGGCGGAAAACAATCTGCCGACAGAGCGGTTCGGAAGTGTTCCGGGGGAGGAGATTTTTTCTGTTGATCAGGAATCCTTCCGAAGGACTGTCTTTACCGCACAGCATGACTGCAGAACTGAGGTGACGTCGCTCATCAGTGCGAAAATCGGCGACGTGAGTTCGGAAAATGCGGACATGGGTGGATACACGGAGGCCCGGGAGAGAATTCACAGGGAAATGCTGAGACTCTCGCCGGACAGGAAGACGGGGGAACTAGCGAAACTTCAGGATCGGATCGCCGCCACAGAGGCAGAACTCTCAGGAAAGGCAGCCATGGAGGCACAGGCAGGAGAGCTTCGCTCAAAACTGGCGGATACAGGAAGGCAAATGAGAGAGTGTCGCGGAGAGCTGGAAGAACTCCAGGCGCAGATCCACGAGGCCGGGCTGCTCAAAGACAGGCAGGCGGAATTGGAGAAGTTCCGTTCACTGACGATGGAGATGAAGCGTGCTTCGGATGAAGTAGAAGGTCTGCGGGCATTTTTCCCCGGAGAGGTGCCGCCCTCTGAAGTCGTAGAAGACTGGGGAACCAGAGCTGCTGCACTGGAGGGGAAACTGAAGTCAGCGGCAAGCTATGTGCTTCGTCCGGAAGAGGAGCAGGAGTACGAGAGACTTCGCGGTATTTTTCACAACGTGACGCCTTCGGATGAGACGCTGGAGGAGTACCGGAACAAGGAGGGACAGATTCGTATCCTCAATGAGAGGATCAGTGCGATGGAACTCTCACCGGCGGAGAGGAAGGCTTATGAGATGGAGAAAGAACTCTTTCTCTGGAATGCCCCGGAGGACGGGCAGATGGATCAATTGATCCGTGATTGGGAAGAGCGCTGTACCATCCGCAGAGGAATGCCGGATCGAAAAAAGAACCTTCGGGCGTTGAAGAGCATGATCAAGATGAGCGAGGCAGCGGGTGTTCCCGAAGAACCTCCGGCAGAAGAGGCCGCGGAGGAAGAAGAGAAAAAGCTTCCGAGAGTCGGAACCAACCGGATCAAGGCGGGAGGTATTCTCCTTGCGGCGGCGGTGATCTATCTTCTGATTGATCACAACGGACTTCCGGGCATCGGTCTCGTGGTTGCGGGCTTTGTGCTTCTTGCCTGGGGACTTTCCGCCATGGTCGCCGAGGGACGGGGAAAGAAAGAGAAAAAAGAAGAGAAGAAGCCGGAAGAAAATATCTCGGCCAGGGAACAGTATAAAGAGATTCTGAAAGGAATGAGGCAGGATGACGCCTACGCCGCGGAAGTCGAGGAAAAAGTCTCAGACTTTATCGGAAGTCTGAACCTGGAGGTTGAGGAAGCAGAGGTGACTTCTCTTCTTCACCGCATTCGCAGCGATGCATCCGAGTACCGTCGGCTCGGTAAGAGAATCCAGTCCCTTCGGAATACTCATTATGAGGAGCGAAGAGAGGAACTGGAACGGGAAGTGAAAGATTTCCTGGGAAGATACTACCCCGACGTGACGGAGGGGCAGACTTCGACAGAGGCCGGTCTTCAGAGGCTGACAGCTGACGTTGAAAAGTGCAGAACCTACAGCGGAATGCTGCTTAAATCCAAAGGCGCGGAGCCGGAGAGCGGCACAGCAGAGGGAAGTCTGATGCAGGAACTTCGCAGTTACAGGTTTGTTCCGGCAGCGGATCTGCGGATGCAGATTGCGGAAATCTGTGAAATGAGACGCAATCTGGAAAAAGCCGAGGCAGAGTACAGGAGGAGAAAAGCCGAAAAAGAAGAGTGCGAGCAGTCTCTGAAGCTGGGAAACCTCCGGGGCAGAATCGACGCCTCATCGAAATTTCCTACGGCATCTCTGGAGGAGCTGACGACGCGATACCGTGAAGCCCAGAACAGGGCAGAGCTTCTCGCGGAGCAGGTCAAGGAACTGCAGACAAAGATGACGGCTGCCGAAGAGAATCTGGTGCGTCTCACAGAGGCAGAGGCGGAGCTTGAGAGCCTCAGTGGAAAGCAGACAGAGACGCTTCACCGCTATGAAGTCCTCTCCCGGACATCCGAATACCTCCGGAGGGCAAAGGTGAAATTCTCAGGAAAGTATATGGAGCCGATGCAGCAGTCTTTTGAAAAGTATGAAGAAATGCTGACCGGCTCCGTGTCCGGAGACTTCCGGATGGACGCAGATCTGAATGTGAAGGTTCGAAAGGCCGGACTTCAGAGAGAGACCGAACTTCTGAGCGAGGGCTGGCAGGATCTGATCGGCCTGTGCAGAAGAATGTCCATGATCGACGCCATGTATACGGAAGAGAAGCCTTTCATCGTTCTGGATGATCCCTTTGTCAATCTGGATGACGGGAAGCTGGAAAAGGCGCTGGAATTCCTGCGGAACACCTCAAAAGAATATCAGATTCTTTATTTTGCCTGCCATGAGAGCAGGGCGGCCTATGCCTCAAGGAGACGGCAGACCAATTAACAGGAAGCATGCCTGATCAGCTCAGCTCCGGGATCATTTCTTTCGTCAGACCTATGAATTTTGCAGTGGCAGGCGACATCGTATTTTTTGACTTTAGTGCTATGCCAAGATGTCTTGAAATCTGTGGAAACAGTGGAAGAATTTTTACCTGAGATTCGAAGCCCTTTACGATGAGCCTTGGGAGGATTGTGTATCCCAGATGGCTGGAAACCATGGAGATGATCGCGTGATCATCCTTTGAGGTGAATCGCACGTCCGGGACAACGTTTGACTCGGAAAGGGCGGTGTGCACATCATAATCGGTTCCCATGGCAGTCATTATGAATGAGGCTCCCTGGAAATCACTGATGGATATATAATCACCGCCCTTCGGCTCATAATCGTTGGGAACGATCGCCATCAGAGGATCTTCCTGCAATGGAATCCAATCCAGAGACTGAAGGTTATGCCTGGACAGGAAGCCGAAATCTGCGATCCCGTTTTCCACCCAGTTTACGATGTCATCCGTTCCGCCTTCCATGAGTCTGATACTGATGCCGGGATAAGTACTTTGAAACTGATGAATAATCGACGGAAGCCAGTTTATGGAAATGCTCTGATAGGTCGCTATGGTCAGGGAACCGGTTTCGATTCCGTTTATTTCATTAATACTCTGCTCAAGGGTGTCATACATCGCCAGCAGGGATCTGACCATGGGCAGAAGCTGCAGAGCATTCTTTGTCAGAGATACCCCTTGTTTTGATCTTATAAAAAGAGGAAAACCGACTTCATCCTCTAGAGACTTTAAGATGTGGCTTACACCGGACTGGGTATAACCCTGGCGTTCACCGCTTTTTGTGAAATTTCCGGTTTCGGCTACATCAGCGAACAATTTGAATTTCTTTATATCCATATAACTCTGGCACTCCTGATTATTTGATGAAAAAACACTTGATTTTCATATCGTTAGAAAATAACAAAGGCGTTAAAGCAGTCCCTGCTTTAACGCCTTTGTTATTGTTGAAGTATAAAGCATGACGGAAGCAAGTGTCAATGAAGTCTGACAGTACAATTTCTCATGACGTCTCATTCAAAGCTTCATTTTACACGGGATTGTCCCATTGTTATAATTTGCTCAATTCAACGAAACATACAAAGAACGCAAAGGAGAGGAAAGAATGGGAGAACTGTTTTGTTTCCCTCTGAAGCAGCATATCGGAGCAAAGGCTGCCCCGGCAATTGTCAAAGGAGACACAATTGTTCGAGGGCAGCCTGTTGCGTATAAAGGGCAAAACGACCTGGGCGCAAATGTATATTCCAGTGTTTCCGGTATTGTAACAGAGGTGACAGATGAAGCGATTTATGTTCTGGCGGATGATGAGCAGAAGAGCGATTACAGGAAACTGAAAGCTGACACGCCACTTGCATTGATAGAAGAATCCGGTCTGGTAGGCCTGGGGGGCGCCGGCTTTCCAACCTATGCAAAACTGAACAGGCCTTTTGAAAAGGACGGTGTTGTCATTGTAAACGCTGCGGAGTGTGAACCGATCCTGGAGCACAATATAAGAGCCATTGAGCAAAAACCGGAGCAGTTGGTCCGAGGGCTTGAAATTGCCATGGAAGTGGTCAGGGCCGGACGGGGAATCATTGCGATCAAGGAGATTCATGAAAAAGCAGTAGCTGCGATCAACAAAGTACTTGCCGCAAGAAACGGCCGGGAAATAACCGTACATTTACTCAAAGACATGTATCCGATGGGAGAAGAACGGGCGGTCATACGAGAGTGCCTGGGTACGCTTCTTGGGGTTGAAAGTCTTCCATCCGAGGCAGGAGCCATCGTGATCAATGCGGAAACAACCTGCAGGATTCAGGAAGCAGTTGATTTGAAAAAGCCGCTGATCGATAAAAACATGACCGTCGCCGGAAAGCTTAAGGATGACAGAAAACAGATACAGGTTTTCTACGACGTGCCGCTTGGTATATCCGTCGGAAGCATGCTGAAAAGAGCCGGAGGCCTGGCGGATGACTATGGGGAACTAATCATGGGTGGCCCCTTTACAGGTAAGAGGACGAGCCCGGACGCGCCGGTGATTAAGACTACAGGGGGGATTATTGCTGCAGAGTGTTTTCCTAAAGGACCCCAAAAGATCGGCCTCTTGGTCTGCGCGTGCGGAGCTGATCAGAAGCGGTTGGAAGAGATTGCGGAAAGCCTTGGATCAGAGGTCACGGGCTGTGAGTTCTGCAAGCAGGCGCATCCGGTGAAAGCCGCCTTAAAATGTGAGAATCCCGGGAAATGTCCGGGGCAGGTTCAAAAAGTCATGGCGTTGAAGAAAGCCGGAGCAGAAGCGATTCTAATCAGTAACTGCACGGACTGCTCCAATACAGTTATGAGTTGCGCCCCCGGGCTTGGACTTCCGGTTTATCACTGCACAGACGGTGCTCTCAGAGCTGTCAACCAGAGGATTATCCGAAAAATCCGTTAGTTATATAAAGGAGGAGATAAATATGTCTATCACACAGGAAACCTTAAGCAAACATTTAAAAGATCCGGCCATCTTCTGCTGCAGAAGAGAAAAAGGACTGGTGATCAGCGCGGCTGATCTGGAAGATCCGTCCCTGTTTGAGGATATGGTTGAGGCCGGACTTCTTACCGTCAGTGATGAGGGGCTGACCATCGAACAGGTACTCGGAGCAACCCTGTTATGTGATGTTGAGGCTTTGACACCGATCACAGGGAGCGTTCTGGACAGGGTGAATGAGATCGAAGAGAAAGAGCCGGACAGGGAGAACCCGAAAAAGGCAAGCGCGGGAGTGGAGCCTGCAGAGAAAATGATGAATGCAGTAACAGGAGGTAATGGAATGCTTCATATAGAGATCGGACACGCAGAGAAATTCGAAGGCCTGAAGATCGATGTTCCTCTTTTTTCCGGAACACCGGTTTCGGAAACAGTGGCTTCGGCTGAAAATGAAAAGATAACTTCCGGTGAAAAGAAGGTAATTCGAACACTGAAAAAACAGCACATCAGAATAAAGGATGTGGAAATCGGTACGGAAACATCCATCTGGGACGGAAAGATTACTATTGACGGAAGCATTGTGGAAAAGGCAATTCTGCAGGATGCGTTGTGTAAGAGCATGACACTCGATGTCATTCATCCGGACGAGAGGCACCAGTATACGGAGACAATTATGGATGTGTGTCCGATCGCAACAAAGGTTGAAGGCGAGCTTGGAAGCGGCATAACAAAAGTGGCGGACGGCGTGGTATTTATGCTGACCGGTGTAGATGAAGATGGCGTTCAGGTTCATGAATTCGGTTCATCGGAGGGGTATCTGGATGAAAAGATGTACTACGGCCATCCGGGCTGTGCGGATGAAAATGACATCATCATCCGGTGCCATGTGGTTATTCAGCGGCTCTCGGGTATGACAAGACCGGGTCCTTTTTCGGCACATAAATGTCAGGATTATGTAATTCAGGCAATCAGAAATGAGCTGAAAAAATATGACGGGGAAATTGTACGGGAAGAAATATGCGAGGATGTAAGACGTCCGGGAAATCCGAGAGTTGTTCTGGTCAAGGAAATCATGGGACAGGGGGCGATGCATGACAATGTGATCTGTCCTTCCGAGCCCTGCGGTATTCTGGGCGGACAGAAAAACGTAGACTGTGGAAACGTTCCGATTATTCTGACACCAAATCAGGTAAGAGATGGTTCGATCCATGCCCTCACCTGCATAGGACCCGCAACAAAGGAGATGACCCGTCATTATATCCGTGAGCCGCTGGTTGAGGGACTGGCAGCGGATTCGGAAATGGATCTTGTCGGCGTGGTATTTGTGGGATCCCCTCAGGTAAATGATGAAAAACTCTGGGTATCCGAGCGGCTGGGATCACTGCTTGAATCGCTGGATATAGATGGCTGCATTATTACTACGGAAGGTTTTGGTAATAACCACATCGACTTTATTCAGCATATCGGACAGGCCGGTAAGCGGGGAATTCCGGTTGTGGGAGTATCCTTCTGTGCATACCAGGGACAGCTTGTAGTGGGAAATGAATATGCGACTGCCATGGTAGAAGAGAATATGGACATGGGCGGATTTGAGAACAACGTGGCAGGTTGTTCCTGTGTGACAAAGGAAGTTGCAGCAAGAGCAATTCAGATGCTGAAGAACAAGATGGCAGGAGTGGAGATAGCGCCGGCTCCGAAGAAATGGAACAACGATGTAATTAACGCGAACAACAAATTATTGGGACTGCCGGAAACGGTCTTATTAGACAACGGTACATTGCACTGAGAATAAAAAGAAATACGTGTGGGTAAAGATTATGAATATCGATTATACAATCCATCCGGTCTTAATGGGCGGTTTAGTCAAAGAAGTAAATGAGAACTGGGTCAAGGTACATCTTCACGGAAGACTGGGGGTGATCGAAGTGCCCTCCTGCTACATTCTGGATCAGGATCAGAAACCTGAGGTCGGACATGAGATGCAGTTTTATTTCAGTTATCTCCAGGTAAATGAAGAGCCTTATGACTATGACAGTTCTCCGCTGAAAAAGGAGAAGGCTTTTTTTCCCTGTTTCATCGGAGGAACAATCACAGAAGTAAATGATACTGCCATAAAGGCGGAGATGATGGATGCAATCGGAACCGTGGCAGTGCCGCGAAGATGGGCATTTACAGATATACCGTTGGCAAAAGGACAGAATGTAGAGTTTTATTTCAGCCCTATGCGTATAGTCGGAAAAAGAGCATTGCCTGCAGAATGCATTTGAGGAGGAAGAAAGTATGAGGTTAACAACATTAGAGGGTATGCAGTCAGAGATTTTTGTACCTGTTACACCGACACCGGTCTTTACAGAACTTAAAAAGCCACTGAGCGAGTGCAAAGTCGCCTTTATCACAGCCGGTGGCATCCATAAGAAGAGCCAGATACCCTTCAACACATCCGGAGATTTTTCGTACAGAACCATTGAGTTTGACACGCCGTCTTCGGAACTTATGGTTACACATGGCGGTTTTGACAATTCGGACATCAATAAAGATGTCAACGCAATGTTTCCGATTGACAGACTCCATGAACTGGTGGAGGAGGGCTTTATCGGTTCTCTTTCAAATGAGACGTACACATTTATGGGCGGCGGTGGAAATGTGGAGAAATTCAGGAATGAAACAGGACCTGAAATAGCCGGAAAGCTTAAGGAACAGGGAGTAGACATTGTTCTCTGTACCGGAGGCTGCGGAACCTGCCACAGATCCGCAACAATCGTCACAAGATGCTGCGAAGCGGAAGGTATGAGCTGCGTTGTAATTGCCGCGCTTCCTCCCATTGCGAGACAGCAGGGGGCTCCGAGAATTACAGCGCCTCATGTGCCGATCGGATCGAACGCGGGCGAGCCGAACAACAAACCGATGCAGACGGCAATTATCAAGGAATCACTGGAGTGGGTGAGAGACTGTCCGAGCTATAACCAGACGAAAGTTCTTCCTTATGAGTACAGGCACAATGTTTAAAGAATGAGGGGCTGCCATGAAACTTCCTGTATTAAAAAAATATAGCTATCATCTGAAAACCATTGATTCTCATACGGAGGGTGAAGCGACCAGAATAATATATGATGGCTTTCCGGCTCTAAAGGGCAGGACCATGATGGAAAAGAAGAACGATCTCATGGAAAATTACGACTTTCTTCGTACCGCCATGATGCTGGAACCCAGAGGCCACAGGGATATGTTTGGCGCACTTCTCACGGAGCCGGTACATGATGAGGCAGATTGTGGAGTTATATTTATGGATTCCGGCAGTTATCTCAATATGTGCGGCCATGGAAGTATAGGTACGGCTACCATGCTTGTAGAGACAGGCATGGTAGCTGTAACAGAACCGTATACAGACGTGGTGCTGGATACTCCCAGCGGATTGATCCGCACCAGAGTCCGGGTGGTCGACGGGAAGGCGGTGGAAGTCAGTATCCTGAATGTTCCCTCCTTTCTGTATATGGAGGATTTGAAAGTTGACATAGACGGATGGGGAGAAATCCCCTTTGACATCTCTTTTGGCGGATCCTTTTTTGCCCTGGTGAATGCCGAGAGTATCGGCTTACCTCTTGAACTACAGAAAATCGGAGCCATCACAGATCTGGGAATGAAACTCAGGGAAGAGATAAACAAAAAATACGAAATCAAACACCCGTATCTGGATATCCGCACGGTGGATCTGGTTGAATTCTATGCTCACACATCAACGAAAGCGGCAGATATGAAGAACTGTGTGATTTTCGGAGACGCGCAGGCGGATCGTTCTCCATGCGGCACGGGCACAAGCGCAAAACTGGCGGCGCTTTACCACAAAGGAGAGTTGGGGTTAAAGGATACGTTTGTCTATGAAAGTATTACCGGCTCGACCTTCAGGGGAGAAATTGACAAGCTGGTTGAAATTAACGGAGGCACAGGAATTATCCCGCGGATTACTGGCAGCGCATGGATCACCGGCCTGAATGAATGGATCCTGGATGAAACCGATCCTATGCGCAATGGCTTCCTGCTTGGCAATATGAGTGAAAAGAAGAAAAAGACCAGAACCCGGATTGTGCGCGCTGCCTGGGAGTTGTTCGATGAAAAATCATTTGAAGTAACAACTGTGGAGGATATTCTGCGCAGGGCAGAGGTTTCATCAGAGGAGTTTCATTCCTATTTCCGGTCTAAGGATGAACTGGAACATACACTGGGAGATTTGTTTGATGAGAAGTACGCACAGCTCATGGTCAATATGAATCCACGGTTTACGAATTACGATAAGCTGGTTTTTCTGAATCATGAGATGTTTTCACTGATTGAAAAGCACGTTCCGCTGGAGCTGACCAGCCATATCTATGTATCGGTACCGGAAGAGCGTCAGGAGATGTTGAACAAAAAGAGATTCTATTATGCGATCATTCCGCAGATTATCTCAGAGGGACAACATACGGGGGAGTTCAAGAAGGAAGAGAGTACAGAGGACATAGCGGAGACATATGCCTCCATAGAAAGGGGCATCATATATGACTGGTGTGTGAAGCGTGGAGAGGGGAGTCTGGTTGAGACAGGACAGAAACTTCTGATCCCGTATTTGAAGAGTATCGTATTACAATAGCGATGGGAATGAGGGGCAAATGATAACGGATATCCAGAAATTCTCGATTCACGATGGGAAGGGGACAAGAACCACGGTGTTTTTTAAGGGTTGTCCCCTTCGCTGTGCGTGGTGTCACAATCCGGAGACACAGAGCTACGGGCAACAGCTCTATTTTTATGAGGAGAGATGCAGGGGCTGCAACTCCTGCCGGAACGTATGCAGGTATCAGGCGGCCTTTGTTTCGCAGAGATGTGTTGCCTGTGGCGCATGTGTTCCTGCGTGTAATTACAGTGCCAGAAAAATGTGCGGACGGGATCCCGGCGTTGATGAACTTGTGGCTGAAATTATGAAAGATGAGCCGTTTTATGAAGCCAGCGGAGGCGGGGTGACCTTGTCGGGAGGAGAAGTTCTGTCCACAGACATGGATTATCTGCAAAAGCTTATGCAGGCGCTTTATAGAAACGGAATATCCGTAAATATAGATACGTGTGGGTATGTGTCCTTTGAAAGGATTGAAAAAGTCATTCCTTATACGGACACTTTTTTGTATGACATCAAATTGACTGATCCGGAGGAACATCTCAGATATACCGGTGTCGATAACCGGCTGATTATTGATAATCTGATCAGATTGAGCAGGTCGAAAGCGGACATATGGATCCGGCTGCCGATCATCGGAGGGGTAAATGATCATGAAGGGCATGTAAAAGCTGTGGCAGAACTGCTGAAGGAGAATGATATTTCATACAGCAGGATCTCCCTGCTGCCCTATCACAATACCGGGAGTAGTAAATACGGTCGCATTGGATCTGAGTACCCTGGAAAGAATTTTTATACTCCGGAGGCAGCGCAGATGCAGCTGCTGAAGGACAAACTGACGGAGGCAGGGCTGGTCAACGTGTATGTCGGATAAATGGAAGGAGAAGAGATGGCCATGGGTGAAAGAGGTATGAATGACAGAATCAGAAAGCTTCGCAGGCAAAGTGTTGAGGCCACTGCGAGCATTGATATGGAGCGGGCAAAAATCATCACGGATACATATAAAGAAATGTACGGAAAAATCTCCGCGCCTGAGCTCAGAGCACTCTGCCTGAAAAACTATTTTTCCGGAAAAACACTTTACATTGGAGAAGGAGAACTGATCGTCGGAGAGAAGGGGGCAAAGCCCCTTGCGGCTCCGACGTTTCCGGAACTGTGCTGCCATTCTATGGATGATTTGAAACTGCTGAATGAGCGAGAACTGATCCGTTTCAGCGCAGCAGAACAGGATTTTGCATTTCAGAAAAATGAGGTGATTCCATACTGGGGAGAGCGGTGCATCAGGAGCAAAATCCTGACCCACATGACGAAGGAGTGGAAGGAATGCTATGAAGCAGGGGTTTTTACAGAGTTTATGGAGCAGCGGGGGCCGGGTCATACCGTGGGCTCCGGCAGGCTGTATGAAAAAGGATTTCTGGATTATAAGGATGAGATCAGGCAGGAGCTGGAAAAGCTGGATTACATAAATGATCCGGAGGCAATGGATAAGGAAGCGGAGCTGAAGGCTATGGACATCGCCTGTGACGCGATCATGATTCTGGCCGCGCGCTACGCGGAATACGCAAGAACACTTGCCGGGGAAGAGAGGAACCCGGAGCGAAAAGAGGAATTGCTGTGTATTGCGGCCAATTGCGAGGCTGTTCCGGCCGGCCCGCCGAAAACATACTGGCAGGCTCTTCAGATGTACTGGTTTATTCACCTTGGCGTGACCAGTGAGATCAACCCCTGGGATGCTTTTTCCCCGGGAAGACTCGACCAGCATCTGATCGGTTTTTACAAGCATGACATAAAGGAGGGCATCCTTGATGAGGATAAAGCAAAGGAGTTGCTGGAGTGTCTTTGGATCAAGTTTAACAATCAGCCCTCACCGCCCAAGGTGGGAACAACTCTGAAGGAGAGCAGTACCTACACGGATTTTGTCAACATCAATACAGGTGGAATAACTCCCGATGGCAGAGACGGGGTTAATGAAGTAAGCTATTTGATCCTGGATGTGATGGACGAGATGAGACTGTTACAGCCTTCGTCGAATGTGCAGATCAGTAAAAAGACACCCTCAAGATTTTTGAAAAGGGCATGTGAAATATCCAGAGAGGGTTGGGGACAACCTGCCTTTTACAATACGGAAGCCATTATCGCGGAGCTTCTGAACGCGGGAAAAACCCTGGAGGATGCGCGTCTCGGGGGGACCAGCGGCTGCGTGGAAACCGGTGCGTTTGGCAATGAAGCGTATATTCTGACCGGCTATTTTAATATCCCGAAGATACTGGAGCTGACGCTGTTCAATGGTTTTGATCATTATACCGGAAAGCAGATCGGCTTATCCCTCGGGCATGGTTATGATTTTTCCTCCTACGAAGAACTGTTTGATGCCTTCTGTAAACAGATGGACTATTTTCTTGACATCAAAATCAGAGGCAATCAGGTCATCGAGAAAATATATGCCGGGGAGATGCCGGTTCCGTTTTTGTCGGTGATTACCAATGACTGTATTGAGAAGGGAAGAGATTATAACGCGGGAGGCGCCCGATACAACACGAGCTATGTACAGGGTGTGGGAATCGGAACGATCACCGATTGTCTGGCTTCGATAAAATACAATGTATATGACTGCGGGAAATTCACTATGAAAGATCTTATGAACGCGCTGGAGAGGGATTACGAAGACTGCGATTACATACATAATCTGGTGAGCAATCACTCGCCCAAATACGGAAATGACGACGACCGGGCCGACGACATTATGCGGGCGGTGTTCGGACATTATATGAAGGCGGTCAACGGAAGAAAAAACATAAAAGGCGGAACCTACAGAATCAATATGCTTCCCACCACCTGCCATGTATATTTTGGCGAGGTCATGATGGCAAGCGCGAACGGCAGGCGCGCACATAAGCCTGTGTCCGAAGGGATATCGCCGGATAAGGGAGCGGATACAAACGGCCCCACAGCTGTGGTCAAGTCATGTTCCAAGATGGATCATCTTTCCACCGGTGGAACCCTGCTGAACCAGAAGTTCACTCCCGGTGTTGTGGCAGGGGATGAGGGGCTGATGGGAATGGCGAACCTGATCCGGACATATTTCAATATGGACGGACATCACATTCAGTTTAACGTGATCGACAGGAAGACGCTTATTGATGCGCAGAACAACCCGGAGGAATACAGGGATCTGATTGTCAGAGTCGCAGGTTATTCTGATCATTTCCGGAATTTGAGCAAAACTCTTCAGGATGAGATTATCGAAAGAACGGAGCAGGCATTATAAGTAAAGCGGCAGTCACCACTTTTGAAAGTGTGGTGCTGCCGCCTCTTTTTTGGGAGATTAATAGAATTTTTTTCTGACGATATCCACGAGGTATTCTGCTGTGCCGTCTATGCCGAACAGAGCGCTGTCGATCATGATATCCTTATATCTGATGTCGCTGGGAAGCGTGTTGTTCGCAAATCTTCTGTGATAATTATCTCTGGCCTTGTCAACCTCGTCGATCATTTTCTTTGCCTCATCTTCACCCATCCCCAGCTGACCGATACAGTTCTTTAATCTGTTTTCGTAGGAGGAGTAGATGAAAATGTTCAGATGTCTGGGTCTGTCATACATAAGGTAATCAGAGCAGCGGCCTACTATGATGCAGCTTTCTTTATCGGCCATATCATTAATGATTTTTGTTTGAACCTCAAAAATCCGGTCCTGTTTCATGGCTGTGGCGAATCCAAGGGGAAACACCATGTTAAACAGGGAAGGCTCTGCGTATCGTTCCTCGAGCCGGCTGATCGTTGATACGGGAAGATTCATTTTCTGTGAAATCATATCAACGATGTCTCTGTCGTAGTATTCAATGCCGAGTTTTTCCGCCATCTTCCGGGCAATCGGCCGGCCCATACTTCCGAATTGGCGCGTTATTGTAACAACGAATTTCTTTTGCATAATCTTAATCCTCCGAATCAGTTATTTAGTACCCTGGATAGAAAAGCCCTGGTTCTTTCCTCTTTTGGATTGGTGAATACATCTTTGGGATCACCTTCCTCAACAATGTATCCGTCGGCCATAAAGATAACTCTGTCACAGACATCTCTCGCAAAGCCCATTTCATGAGTGACAACAATCATTGTCATGCCGTTTTTTGCCAGATCACGCATTACTTCAAGTACATCGCCCACCAGTTCGGGATCCAGCGCGCTGGTGGGTTCATCGAACAGAAGCGCGCGAGGCTGCATGGCAAGAGCACGGGCGATGGCTACACGTTGCTGTTGACCGCCGGATAAGGTCTTCGGATAGACGTTGGCTTTGCTGGAGAGGCCGACTTTATCCAGAAGCTCCATGCCGATTTTTCTTGCTTCCTGTTTGTCCTTCTTTTTTGTCAGAACAGGAGCCAGCATCACATTTTCAAGCACGGTTTTCATCGGGAACAGATTAAAACGCTGGAATACCATTCCGACTTCTTCCCGCATATCCCGCAGTGGTATTTCGCCTGCGGTTACATTTTTGCTGTCATATATGATCTCGCCTCCGCTCGGTGTTTCAAGCTGGTTTATGCAGCGAAGCATCGTGCTCTTGCCGCTTCCGGACGGTCCGATGACACAGATGACCTCACCTTCCCGGATATCGATATTGATATCCTTGAGAACTTCCAGATCGCCAAAACGTTTCGACAAATGTTTTAATTCTATCAGTGTATTCATAATGATGACCTCCTGTCCGGTTAAGCCAGTACTTTTCTTTCCACCTGTTTTTGAATGATAATCAGAACAGAGATCAAAAACAGGTAGAAGATTGCTCCGGTTGTATATGCTTCAATGGTCTTGAAAGAAAGTGCGGCATAGTTTTGAATCTGTTTTGTAATCTCGTTTACCACGATTACGGACAGCAACGCCGTATCTTTTACAGAAATGATGAACTGATTAAACAAAGCCGGAAGCATGGATTTGAATGCAGGCGGAACAATGATATGGATCATCGTCTGTGTGGCGGTGAGCCCGAGGGATAAACCGGCTTCTTTTTGTCCCGGATCTATTTCATCAAGAGCGCCCCGCACGATTTCCGCAATGAAAGCTCCGGAGTTCAATGAGATTACGATTATGCCGGCCACAAGGGAAGATAAATCGACGCCGGTTATTTTTGGAATGACAAAGTATACATACAGCGCCTGTACGATCAGCGGAGTTCCCCGGATGATCCAGATATAGACATTGGCAAAAAACTTTAAAACCTTTTTGTTGCATTCCAGACAGAAACCGGCTATGGCACCGAGGATAAAACCAAAAAGAATTCCCAGTATAGCCACCAGAAGCGTTACCTTGAGTCCGGTAAACAGCATGGGAAGAAGAACTTCCAGGAAACTTAAATTCATAAAAAACCTCCTCTACTATATGTAAAGCCATGGAAAAAGGCGCCTATTTACGGGAAATAGACACCTTCGTCGCTTCGCATTACATATTTATGATTGAACAGTATATTTGAATCTGCGGGTGAAGTAAAATTACAAAACGTGATGCAAACCATGAGTAATACTAATTTTACATGAGCGCAGATTTATATTATATTTTCCTCAAAGAAAAACAAAGGAATTTACAAAGGCGTAATCAGAAATCTGGTTGCGCTTTTTTTGTTTTTCTTTGAAACAATTCTTTAAGACAGGAGGAGATATTATGAGGAAAGGAATCGTAGCTACGCTCATGGCAGGAACAATGATTGTTATGTCGCTGATGGGATGTGGAGCAACTGCAAAAACAGAGGATACAGAAACAAAATCCAGGGAAGCGGAGGCAGTGTCAGAGGAAACTACTTCAGAAACTTATACCAAAGATAATATAGAAGGAGCCCTTCGAGGGGTGAAAGTTTCCTTTGGTACATCGGGACTGTTTGCGCCGTTTTCTTATTATGATGAGGATGGAACGACGCTGATCGGATATGACATCGAAATTGAAAAAGCGTTACAGGATCTGCTGGGATTCACGCTGGAAGGCGATACGCAGGTAATGGACTACAGTGCGCTCACCACATCACTGGCAGAGGGAAAACTTGACTTCGGTATGGCAGCGCTCTGTGCAACCGATGAGAGAAAAGCAGTTATGGATTTTACAAAGACCTACTGTGACTCCGGACAGGTTGTTATGGTCAACACAGAAACCTCTCCGGCAGAAATTACAGGTGTTGACGCTCTGGCCGGAGGTGACTACAAGGTTGCTGTCGAGAAGGGAACAGCATCACATCTATATGTACAGAACGAAGGATTTCCGGAAAGCTGTATTGAAGTACATGATACAATCACGACGGCTTACGAATCCCTTGAACAGGGAAAGGTTGATGCTGTGATTCAGGACGGCCCCGGAGCCCAGTACTATGTCGCAAAAACCGAAGGGACAAAGCTTGCGGTTGTAGGTGATGAGTTCAATCAGGGACAGGCGCCCTATGCGATCGCATTTTCCAGGAAGTGTGTGGAAGCCAATCCGGATATCGTTGCAATTTTTGAGGTAGCCATAGACAGGCTGGCGGCCGACGGAACACTAGAAAAACTTCTCAAAGGCGAAAAATATGAGAAAAAGTGATTTCATATTAATTGAATACTGACATGTGCTATAAAACCGGCAATCTGGAGTTGTGATCAATCAGGTTGCCGGTTTTTTGTGGTATAGGAAATTGCTTCGCATTCCCTATGAGACAAAACGCTCCGCTTGCGGACTTTGTTCTCATACGGGTGAAATGTGTTGCCTTGTTTGGAATTATGTTATAAAATTTGTATAATGTTATACGCTATTGGGAGGTAGACTTTATGCAAAAATACATTATGGCACTGGATTCCGGCACGACCAGCAACCGTGCAATCCTTTTTAACGAGAGAGGAGAAATCTGCAGCGTTTCGCAGAGGGAGTTCAGGCAGTATTTCCCGAAGCCGGGCTGGGTTGAGCATGACGCGAACCGGATCTGGGCGACACAGCTGGGGGTGGCTGTGGAGGCTATGCAGAAAATCAATATCACGGCGAAACAGATTGCGGCCATCGGAATTACGAACCAGAGAGAGACAACGATCGTATGGGACAGGAAAACCGGCGAGCCGATTTATCATGCCATCGTCTGGCAGTGCAGGAGAACTGCGGAATTCTGTGACCGTCTGGCCGAAGAAGGATATTCGGACATGATCCGCGAGAAGACCGGTCTGGTGCTGGATCCCTATTTTTCCGCGACAAAACTGAAATGGATTCTGGATCATGTGCAGGGAGCGAGAGAGAGGGCCGAAAAAGGCGAGCTCCTGTTCGGTACAGTGGACACCTGGCTGATCTGGAAGCTCACGAAGGGGCGCGTTCATGTCACGGATTATTCCAATGCGTCCCGAACCATGATGTACAATATCCGGTCTCTTGACTGGGATGACGATATTCTGAAACTGCTGGATATTCCGAGATGTATGCTTCCGGAGGTAGTGCCCTCCAGTCAGGTGTACGGCGTAGCTGACGCGCAGTTCTTCGGCGCAGAGATTCCCATCGGCGGCGCAGCCGGGGATCAGCAGGCTGCTCTGTTCGGTCAGACAGGTTTCGGGGCCGGCGAAGTAAAGAATACCTACGGAACCGGAGGTTTCCTCCTCATGAATACCGGAGTGGATCCGGTGTTCTCCAGAAACGGTCTGGTGACGACGATTGCCTGGGGAATGAACGGAACCGTCAACTATGCGCTGGAGGGATCCATCTTTGTGGCCGGCGCCGCGATACAGTGGCTGCGGGATGAACTTCGTCTGATTGATTCCGCTATGGACTCTGAGTACATGGCGAAAAAAGTTCCGGACACCAACGGCTGTTATGTGGTGCCAGCCTTTACCGGTCTGGGAGCACCCTACTGGGATCCCTATGCCCGGGGAACCATTGTGGGTATCACCAGGGGTGTCAACAAGTATCATATCATCCGTGCTACGCTGGAGTCCCTGGCCTTTCAGGTGAACGATGTCCTGCAGGCAATGTCAGCAGACTGCGGCATATCTCTTAGGCAGTTGAAGGTGGACGGCGGCGCCAGCGCCAATGACTTCCTGCTGCAGACACAGGCGGATCTCTGCGGTATACCGGTGCAGAGACCGAAGTGTGTAGAGACGACGGCTCTCGGTGCGGCCTATCTGGCCGGGCTTGCCGTGGGTTATTGGAAAAACACGGATGAGATCAAGGCGAACTGGCAGGTGGACAACGTCTTCAAACCGGCCATTCGTGAAGATGAGCGCAGGAAACGGATTGCAGGCTGGGATAAGGCCGTGGGCTATTCCAGAGGATGGGCAAAAGATGAGGAACTGTCTTGATATTCTGAGGATTTTGCTCCATACTTCATAGGAGACAGATACTTGATGTTTTGATATGAAGATGAGGAAAGGTTTTCGGTTATGTTTCTTGCGTTGGATGTGGGAAATACACATACAGTTCTTGGAGTACTGGACGAGGAGAAGCTGTTTTTTTCATGCAGGTTTTCAACGGACAGAAATAAAACGAGTGATGAGTATTCAGTCATGATCAGGGAGCTTCTGATCATGCATCATACACCGCCGGAACAGATTTCCGGCGGCATCATTTCGTCGGTGGTGCCATCTATGAAGGCGGTGCTTCGGGATGCCGTCTATTCCGTCACGGGAAGAACCTGCATGATTGTGGGACCGGGGGTGAAGAACGGGTTAAAGATCAGGATCGACAACCCGGCGCAGTTGGGAAGCGATCAGGTGGCGGACGCCGTAGCGGCCATTGCGGAGTATCCGAAACCGCTATTGGTTTTTGATATGGGAACGGCGACCACTGTTTCGGTAATCAACGAGAATACCGAGTACATCGGCGGAATGATTATGGCCGGAGCCCTGCTGGGACTCGATGCCCTCAGCAACCGGACGAGTCAGCTGCCGGAGATCAGCTTCGCGGACAAGGTGGACAGGCTCATCGGAAGCAACACCGTAGATTGTATGCGCAGCGGCTTCGCGTTCGGTACAGCGGCGATGATTGACGGCGTGATCGACCGGATGCAGAAGGAATTTGACAGGAAACTGACGGTCGTTCTCACGGGAAAAACAGCAGAGATGATTACGCCCTATTGTGAAAGGGAAGTGGTTCTGGACAAGAACCTGCTACTGAAAGGACTGCGGATCATCTATTTAAAGAACTTACATCATAAGGGGAGCAGGTAAGTTATGCCGGATAAGAAGCAGGAAGATTTACTTAAGGGAAAATCAGAGGCGGTCAAGGCAAAGGCCGCAGAGAAGGCAGTCAAGGCCGGGACTGTCCCTGAAAGCGATCCGACGGGGGCTGCGAAGGCCAGAATCAGCGAGGCAGAACGTCAGCGGGAGCTTCGAAAGAAGAAGAGGAAAAGAACCACAAATCTCCTCACGGTAGCCATTGTGATCTGTCTGGTGATCATGGCCTATGCCGGTTTCCGGCTGATCAGCACACTGATTGACTACAAGAAGGGAACGGACGAGTACAACAAGATTCGGCAGTATACAGAGGACACGGAAGCATCCTCCCTGGAAGCGGTGAATGCGCTTTCGGCCGAGGGTGTTCCGATTGCGCCGCCGATCCACGTGGACTGGGCTTCTCTTCAGAAAATCAACCCGGAGATCGTTGGCTGGCTGTACATCGGAGCCCTGGATCTGAGTTATCCGGTGGTTCAGACGAAAGATAATGACTATTATCTTCACAGAACCTTTGAGAAACAGTACAACTTTGCCGGTACGATTTTTGTCGAGTGCAAGAATAAAGGGGATTTCAAAGATCCGAATACCATTGTCTACGGGCACAATATGCTGAACGGCTCCATGTTCGGAAAGCTTTCGCACCTGTCTACAGAGAAGAGATATATGATTGATCCTTATTTCTGGATTCTGACGCCGGAAGGCGACTATCGGTATCAGATGTTCGGAATGAAGACGGCGGCTGTAGAGGATGATACCTACACGATTTTCCACGGCACGGATGAGGTATTCTCCGACTGGTGCGACAAGATGTATCAGGGGTCGGAAGTGCCGCTGAAAAAGCCGGATTTCAAGCTTGACAGTAAGGTTGTGACCCTGTCCACCTGTACAAATGACCCGGGACACCGCTTTGTCGTTCAGGGAATTGCCGATCCGGCGATTCCGGACAGACCTGCGGAGAATCCTGCAGAACCAGGCGGGGAAAATCCGGAGGCGAATGCAGAGACTTCAGATGCCGGCGCAGAAAACGGATGACAGGAGGCAGTTATGGATTTACAGGTGGGAGATATCATTGCCATGAAAAAGAAGCATCCCTGCGGTAGTCAGGAGTGGCAGATTCTTCGAGTCGGAGCGGATTTCAAGCTGAAGTGCTGCGGCTGCGGACATCTGATCATGGTGCCGAGAAAACTCGTGGAGAAGAGTGTCCGTGAAATCAGGCGAAGCTGAGTGTTTGCCTTGATTATGGTATAGGAAATTGCTCCGCAATCTCTGTACCGGTACGCTCCGCGGGATGCGTATCGATGCGTGTGGCAACTTGAATTTGATCGGGCACTATGATAAAATACGCTGAGTATAAGTGTGAACACAGACTGAGTGTTTTTTATAGAAAGAAAAGAGGAGCTATCATGAATAAAGTTATTCTTGTGGGAAGACTTACCAGAGACCCGGATATCCGTTACAGTCAGAACGGGGATAATTCACAGGCGATTGCCAGATATACGTTAGCTGTTGACCGCAGATTCCGCAGACAGGATGGAGAGCAGAGCGCTGATTTCATCAGCTGTGTTGCATTCGGCAGATCTGCAGAGTTTGCCGAGAAATACCTCCATCAGGGTACAAAGATCGCCATCGACGGAAGAATTCAGACCGGCAGTTACACAAAGCAGGACGGCACAAAGGTTTACACCACGGACGTTGTGGTAGAGAACCAGGAATTCGTGGAGAGCAAGGCTGCAAGCCAGCAGAATGCTGCTGCATTCGCACAGGCTGCACCGGCACCTGCCGCTGCTCCGATGGAGCCGGCATCCGGAAGCACGGATGGTTTCATGAACATCCCGGACGGACTTGACGAGGAGCTTCCGTTCCAGTAAAGCAAGGCTGCAGGGAAAATACAGAAACCCGACAGCTGACAGATTGAAATTTTAAACGGTTAGAGGAACTGATGCATGATGGAATGCGCGGTTCCTCTTTTTTTGGTATAATGGAAGACAGTGACGGGAAAGGTGGTGGACGAATTGTATATTGACAAATATGAGAAGAGAAGCGAACGTCTGGAGTATCTGCACAGCCTGGAGGGTGAGGAGAAGTATGCCGCCCTCAATGAGATGATTGATGCTTCGGAGCATATTGTGTTTTTCGGCGGCGCAGGCGTGTCCACGGAGAGCGGAATCCCGGATTTCAGAAGCAAGGACGGACTTTACAATCAGCACGATGTTCAGTTCGACCGCTATTCCCCGGAATATCTGCTCAGTGACGATTGTCTTTACCGGCAGCCAAAGGTTTTCTATGAGTTTTACCGTCAGAAACTGAACGTGGACGGCATCGAACCGAATGCGGCACATAGAAAGCTTGCGGAACTGGAGCAGAGAGGGAAACTGGATTGCGTGATCACCCAGAACATCGATGGACTCCATCAGAAAGCCGGCAGCCGGCGCGTGTTTGAGATCCACGGTTCAACACTCAGAAACTACTGTTCGGATTGTGGAAAAACCTATCCGGAAGATTTTATTTTTGCCTGTGAAGACCCGATTCCGAGATGCCCGGAGTGTGGTGGACAGATCCGGCCGGATGTGACGCTTTACGGGGAGGCTCTGCCCGCACAGGCCTGGACCTCAGCCGAGAGAGCGGTTTCCGGCGCAGACATGCTGATCATCGGTGGCACGTCTCTATCGGTATACCCTGCGGCGTCGCTGATCGATTATTTCCGTGGCGGCTATCTTGTGGTGATCAACCGGGATGCGACAAACCGTGACAAGTCGTCGGATCTTGTCTTCCATGAGAGTATCGGGCAGGTTCTCAGTCACATACAGTAACGGAAATCCGCGGGGTGAAGAGACCCTGCATATCGTGCCGGGCTGGTAAAACGCTGCGGATGTCCGGTGTTTTCCCGGTGTTGACGGTATCTCTGAAAATGAGTACAATATCGTAAGGTATTTTTCCAAATTTACAGCGTCCGTTTGGCGGCGCCCGGAATTGAAGAGGGATAGTGGTTATGAGCAGAGTTAAGACAGCAGGAGCATTGAATAAGTATCTACATCTGCCTCTGGTATTGACGGCGGTTTTCATACTGATCAACGCGGGAGTCTACCTGCTGAATACGCGTGCCGGAATTCTGGTGAGCGGCGGACTTGTGATTTATATCATACTGATCCTGGTGATTTATGGTCGCCAGAGAGAAAATATGCTGAATGATCTGGTGACCTTTGCGACGCAGTACGGCCAGGTTCAGCGTAAGCTGATGATGGATCTTGCGCTCCCCTATGCGATTACGGATGACCGGGGAAAACTGTTGTGGTTCAATGATGCGTTTGCGGAGCTGACGGGCAAAGACAGGAAGAGTTTCCGCAAATCCATCGCCAGTATTTTTAACGGTATGTCTCCGGATAAGTTTCCAGCGAGGGATCAGGAGATTGAGTACGAGACGGTTTACAACCGGCGGGATTACCGGATTCAGATCAAGAGTGTCGTGCTGGATGATCTGATCGATAATTCCCAGATCCTGGAGAGGGATGATCAGGAAGAGAGCAGCATGCTCTACGCGTTCCTTCTTTTTGATGAGACCGAGCTCAACAACTACATTCAGAAATATGAAGATGAGACCATGGTCTGCGGAATGATTTATATGGATAACTACGACGAGGCCATGGAGAGCGTGGATGAGGTCAGGAGATCGCTGCTCACCGCTCTTGTAGACCGCAAGATCAACAAATATTTCCAGGATCTGGACGGAATTGTCAAGAAGTTCGACAAGGACAAGTATCTCATCGCCATGCGGACAAGAACGCTCAATGAACTGAAGGGACTGCGGTTCAACATTCTGGATGATGTAAAAACGGTGAATATCGGAAACGATATGGCTGTAACCCTCAGTATTGGAATCGGAGCAAATAACGGCTCCTACAACCGGAACTTTGAATGCGCGAGAATGGCCATTGACCTTGCCCTCGGGCGCGGCGGCGATCAGGTTGTTCTGCGGGACGGCGACAGCATTACCTATTTCGGCGGAAAATCCCAGGCGGTCGAGAAGAGCACCCGTGTAAAGGCCAGGGTAAAAGCGCATGCGCTTCAGGAGTTCATTGAGGCCAGCGATAAGGTTGTGATCATGGGGCACAAGATGATGGATATCGACGCTTTCGGTTCTGCCATCGGTATCTACCGTGCGTCAAGAACACTGAACAAGAGAGCGTACATCGTGGTGGACAGTCCGACGATCACCACGAAGCCTTTTATCGACGAATTTGAGAACAACCCGGACTACGACTCCAAGATGCTTCTGGATGTACATGAAGCGAAAGAGATGGTGGACGACAAGACCCTGCTGGTAGTCGTGGATACAAACAAGCCGGATTATACAGAGTGCGAGGAGCTTCTTCATCGCACGGGAACAATTGTTGTTCTGGATCATCACAGACAGGGTAACAACTATATCCGGAATGCGGTTCTCTCCTATATTGAGCCTTACGCGTCCTCGGCCTGTGAGATGGTTGCAGAGATCCTGCAGTATTTTGCGGAGGGTGTAAAACTCAAGAGTATCGAGGCGGATGCCCTCTATGCGGGTATCATGATCGACACGGATAATTTTATGTCCAAGACGGGTGTGCGTACGTTTGAAGCCTGTGCCTATCTGAGGCGTGGCGGCGCGGACGTCACCCGGGTGCGCAAGATGTTCCGCGAGAACGTGAACGACTACAGGGCAAAGGGCGAGACTCTCAGCAATGCGGAAATGTATCGCGACCACTTTATCATTTCCGTCTGCCCGAGCGGAAATCTGGAGAGCCCCACCATTGTGGGATCCCAGGCGGCAAACCAGCTGCTGAATATCAAAGGTGTCAAGGCCTCTTTCGTGCTGACGGAATACAAGAATGTCATTTATATCAGCGCAAGAGCCATAGACGAAGTAAATGTACAGATCATAATGGAACGAATGGGTGGAGGAGGCCATCTGAATATGGCCGGAGCACAGCTGCCGAAGGTTTCTGTGGAGGAAGCCGTACGGAGGCTGAAGAGAGTGCTTGATGCCACCATCGAGGGAGGAGATTTGGAATGAAAGTAATTTTGCTTGAAGATGTAAAGGCACATGGCAAAAAAGGTGATATTGTAAATGTGAGCGACGGATATGCCCGCAATATGCTTCTTCCGAAGAAGCTTGGCGTTGAGGCGACACCGGCCAATCTGAACGCACTCAAACTTGAGAACAAACACAACGAGAAACTTGCAAAGGAAGCTCTTGAGGCGGCACAGGCCTTCGGAAAAAAAGTGGGCGAGAGCCATGTGGATCTGATGATCAAGACCGGAGAGAACGGAAAAGTATTCGGTTCCATCTCCGCCAAGGAGATCGCGGAGGCCGCAAAGAAACAGCTCGGATTCGAACTCGACAAGAAAAAAATCCAGCTCGGTTCCGCAATCAAAGAGCTTGGCACACATAAGGTGACCGTGAAGCTTCATCCTCAGGTAAGCGCTGAACTCACGGTGAATGTAACGGAAGAGAAATAAAAATGGCAAATGATGATGCTGTAATCAAAAGAATACTGCCCCACAGCGAGGCGGCCGAGCAGTCCGTCATCGGTTCCATGATGATGGACAAGCAGGCGATCCTGACGGCTTCGGAGATTGTAACCAGAGAGGATTTTTATCAGCAACAGTACGGAATCCTCTTTGAAGCCATGGTGGAGCTTTACAATGCGGGAAAGGAAGTCGACCCGGTTACACTTCAGAATCATCTCAGGGAGAAAAAAGTTCCGAAAGAGATCTCGGACATGGAATATGTCCGGGATCTCCTTAACGTTGTTCCAACCTCTGCGAATATCAAACATTACGCGGAGATTGTGGCCGAGAAGGCGACACTGCGCCGGCTGATTCGCGCGGCGGAAGAAGTAACGAACAACTGTTATATGGATGATCAGCCACTGGAACAGTTGATGGAGGAATCGGAGAAAAAGATGTTCCGGGTCTTTCAGCAGAAGAATGCCACAGACTTTGAGTCCATCAAGAGCATTGTCATGAAGACGCTGGATACCATCGAAAAGGCCTCCCACACCAGCGGCAACGTCACCGGTCATGCCACCGGATTTACGGATCTGGATTTCAAGACGTCCGGTATGCAACCCTCGGATCTCATTCTGATCGCCGCCCGTCCCTCAATGGGAAAGACAGCCTTTGTTCTGAACATCGCCCAGTACATGGCGTTTCACCACGGAAAACACGTGGCGATCTTCAGCCTCGAGATGTCCAAGCAGCAGCTGGTTACCCGTATGATGTCCATGGAATCCCACGTCGGTTCCCAGTCTCTTCGAAACGGAAAGCTGAAGGACGACGAGTGGAAAAAGCTGATCGAAACGGCGGGAGTCATCGGGGAATCGAATCTGATCATTGACGATACGCCCGGTATCACGATTCGCGAGATGCGGTCCAAGTGCAGAAAATACAAACTGGAGCACGGACTCGACATCATTATGATCGACTACCTTCAGCTGATGAGCGGAAGCGGCGGCAAGAGCTCCGAGTCCAGACAGCAGGAGATCTCAGAGATCTCCAGATCCCTCAAAGGACTGGCCCGAGAGCTCAATGTTCCTGTGATTGCCCTTTCCCAGCTCAGCCGAGCGGTGGAGAGCCGCCCGGATCACAGACCCATGCTCTCTGACCTCCGTGAGTCAGGAGCCATCGAGCAGGATGCCGACGTGGTAATGTTCCTCTACAGAGATGATTACTATCACAAAGATTCCGAGAATAAGGGCATCTGTGAGCTGATCATCGCGAAGCAGAGAAACGGTCCCATCGGAACCGTCAACCTTGCGTGGCTGCCGGAGTACACAAAGTTTGCGAATGTGGAAATGCGGGAACGCCAGCAGGAGTAAAACAGAAGGTAACAAAATCCGCTGGAGGCCTTCGACTCTCCCAGCCCTTATTCCTGAGGTTGGGGATGCGCAGGAATGTACATAAGAACAGCCGGAAACGACAGAATTTATCTGTGAAATGCACAGAAATACCGGATGAAAAAGGTAGGAATTGTAAGAAGTTTCTAACTTTTTGTATTTCATTTTGTACTTGTGTTTACATTCTACATAGTATAGAATACACTTAGACGCGAACGAGTGATGGGCTTTTTCGCAGGTTTATTCAGCTAATTCTAAAGGAGGAATTTGAAATGGCACGTGTTATTTCTGATGATTGTGTATCTTGTGGAACATGCGAGGGTGAGTGCCCGGTAGGAGCTATCTCTCAGGGAGATGGAAAATTCGTAATTGACGCAGATTCCTGCGTAGATTGCGGAGCATGTGAGGCTGCCTGCCCGACAGGAGCTATCAGCGAGGCATAATCAGATTACGTTCTGGTAAGAATACACGCCGGCGCCTTCGGGCGCCGGCTTCTTTTGTGTGGCAACGAGCCAAGGATGCGACAACGCACTTGCGCGAATTGGCGCATATTTGGCGACTGCGGTACATCGAAAGGCGAAGCCTTGAGATGTACACAGGGAATTCCGAAGGGATTCCCTGACACACAAAAGAGAAAAGAGTCAACGAGCCAAGGATGCGACAATGCACTTGCGCGAATGAGAGAGGGAGGACGATATGAAAAAAATAGACAAACACATGACAGTGACGGAGATCCTCGCCGTAGATCCGATCATCGCCAATATATTGAGCGGTCAGGGAATGAACTGCCTGTTTTGCGGCGCGGCCGTGAACGAGACACTGGAAGAAGCCTGCCTGGTACATGGAATTGAAGGAGAGCGCATCGACCTTCTCGTGGCCCAGATCAACGATTTTCTGGGAGTTCCGGAAGGCGCGGAAGATACGTGCATTTGATATACTGAAGTGATTCGTGCGGACGGGGATAGCAAGTAATACTTGTTTCGTAGAGGTTAAAGTGGCAATCTTCCACGCGCGGTTGAAACGTAGCGGCGGAAGAGGGCAAAGTCATGCAAAGCGAACGATAGGAAGCGACTACCGGAAGCGCGAGCATAGCGCTGGCGCTTGGAGCACTGTTTGAGCCCGCTTTGGACACCGCCCGAAGGGCATAAAACAAAGCGGGCGAGATTGCGGAAAGCACCGGCAATAGGCGGCGGAGTGCTGACAAGGTCGCGACGTGTGAGCGTGTATGCTTTGTTCTCTTCCGCAAGTGGTCTTAAAACAGCCTCCTTACCCGGAAAAAATCCCTGTAGACATAGCGGAATCCCAGAGACCGATACAGCGCGATCGCGGCTGCATTTCCCTCCACGACCTGGAGGTAGGCACATTTGGCGCCGCTGGCGCGACCTTCGTTCAGAATGGCGCTGACGATACTTTTTGCGTAGTGGCGACCGCGATAGGACGGATGTACATGGATGGCGTATACACCCACGTAATCTCTGTCCAGAATGCCCAGACCTGTTCCAATCGTTTTTCCGTCCTCCCGGATGGACACGCAGATGGTCTCCTTGGGGATCGCGCGGTACATGGAAGGGACAACCTGGCGGTGCATAACGTTTGTCGTTCCCTTCAGGTTGAAGAGATCCTCAATCCACGAAGATGGGATATATCTGCTCACGTCCACGGGGGCGGTCACGGGAAAGAAGTCGCTGCTGTCGAAGTTCAGAACCATATTGTGGGTGATGTGTTCGACAACATAATTGTTTTCGTCCAGCATTCGGTCGAAAGCCGGATCCACGAGGGGAGAAATCTTGAAAATGCAGGGAGTTCCCCACTGGCGGTATATGTCCTCCGTATAGGAAAGTTTTTCCTGTAGGGGGAGAGTTGAGGCGCCGATCTGCTCGACGCTGTTGGTACGATGGGTGTAGAAATACGAAAAACGCAGAAGCCATCCGTCGTAGATCTGGATCTGATGGGAGGGCCACGCGTTCAGGGAAAGGTCTTCGATTGTTTTGATCAGGCTGTTCATAAAAAATACTTCCTTCATTATAGGGGATGCATGTGAACGGATGCTCCCCGGATATCATACCTGTCCATTGTATCATCATTACCTTATTATTGCGTACTTTGTTCTATTCTTGCAAAGGAAAATAACATAGGGTATAATCAGACTCGTATGAATGGTGACAGGAACAGGGGAGAACATATATGTCTAAGATATTAAAGCTATTCGATGCATTAATCCTGGCAATATTTATTGCCGCAGGTGCCGCGTTGGTTATCCCCCAGCAGTTTATGGGGATAGATGCAGCAGTTGCAGGGCAGGAGACAAAGGGTGATGTGCCTGTGGGTACGGTTGTCTATTCCAGAAAGGTCAGCACTTCGGAGATTACAGAGGGAGAGAAGATCTTTGCCCAGGACGGTGACACCATGAATGTCTATACCGTCGTTGCCTATGATGAGAAGAATGAGACCATTACGGTTGACGGGGAGGGAAACACCAAATTTTCACTTTCCAACAGTTATCAGCGTGTAGTGGGCGAAGTGCCGTTGATTGGTTATCTGATGCTGGCGACACAGTCTTCACAGGGCATCATGCTTCTTGGCGTACTTCTGTTCTTTGTTGTTTTTATTTTTGTTGTATCCGAACTGGTTCGTTCGGACAAGGATGATGACGACGATGACGATGAAGAAGACAGCGTATACAAGGAACTGCTTGAGAAAAAGAAAAGAAAGCAGAAGGAGGCTGCGAAAGCTGAGCGCGAGGCTCTGAAAACCGAGAAAGCGAAAAGGAAAGCGGAGCGCAGACGTCCGGAAGAAGATGAGGGAGATGCGGAGGAAGACACAGATCAGGAAGAAACACATGCGGACAGCAATATGATCGAGATCCCCGCAGAAACTTCTGAAGAAGAAAACTCACCTTCTCCTGTTGAAAGCATAAGAGAGAATCTCGGCCAGGAGGCGCTGCCGGATGTGCAGGCAGCTCTTGAGGCGGCACTGGAAAGCCAGCCCCTCAACAGAACCGCAGAGACAAGTTCGCTATCCGTATCAACTCCGGAAGAGGATAATGATCCGCAGCTGAATGAAGATGGAGAGATCGAACTTGCGATTCCGATCCGGACAGCGGACGAACTTCTGGAGAAGGCCTACGCACAGGGTCTTGATCCGGTGGTGGAGGATGATGTCATCACAGGAATCAAGATTGTGGACTTCAGTGAATGTATCTGAATATAATACTGTATCATTATATAGAAAGAACGTAAAAAACCCGGCCATGAGCCGGGTTTTTTATACGGTTTTTCGTATAAAAAATCTTTACAAAAAAGTTTTACAAAGTTCTTGCATTTTCTACAATGCGTGACTATAATGTAACTGTTGTGACATGAAAGCTATGAAGCGAGAGATTGCAGCGAAGAGCTGGTAACTCCGTGGAGCAAATGTCTAGTCAAGATACAGGCGAAACGTCACTGTACAACTGAATGGTCCACCACAGTGTGGAAACAACGTGTGCGTTTTTAGGACACACACGGAAATGTGTACAGTCACCACTCGTCGTGCTATCAAAAGTACGAAAAGGAGGCGACTTTTTTTATGGCAAGTCAGGTAATGAGAATCACTTTGAAGGCGTATGATCATCAGTTGGTTGATGCATCTGCGGCAAAAATCATCGACACTGTTAAGAAGACAGGTGCGGTTGTCAGCGGACCGGTTCCGCTTCCTACAAAGAAGGAAGTTGTAACTATTCTGCGTGCGGTACATAAGTACAAAGACTCCCGCGAGCAGTTCGAGCAGAGAACACACAAGAGACTGATCGACATCATGACCCCCACACAGAAGACAGTTGATTCACTGTCCCGTCTGGAGATGCCGGCCGGTGTCTACATTGACATCAAGATGAAGACAAAGTAATTCTGCTTCATGACACGCTGTAAGTCAGTCAGACAGAACAGCACAACAAAGGCAACACCAACGTAACACTAGTATGAGCTTCCTATATTGCAGGTTGCTCCGCTGTAGGCTAACATGAGCATCGTTCAAGGTGCTCCGCTGTAGAAAAGAGGTTAAACATGAAGAAAGCTATTTTAGCTACAAAAGTTGGAATGACTCAGATCTTCGATGAGACTGGTGCTTCCATCCCGGTAACAGTTCTTCAGGCCGGACCTTGTGTCGTAACACAGGTTAAAACTGAGGAAAATGACGGCTATGCAGCCGTACAGGTAGGTTTTGGTGAGATTCGTGAGAAACTCGTTAACAAACCGAAAAAAGGACAGTTTGACAAAGCAGAGGTTCCGGTAAAGAGATATCTTCAGGAGTTCCGCTTTGATAACGCAGCTGAATATGAAGTAAAACAGGAAATCAAAGCTGATATTTTCGCTGACGGTGATCACATCGACGCAACAGCAATCAGCAAAGGTAAAGGATTCCAGGGTGCCATCAAGAGACATGGTCAGTCCAGAGGACCTATGGCTCACGGTTCCAAGTATCATCGTCACGCAGGTTCCAACGGTTCCTGTTCCGATCCTTCCAAGGTATTCAAGGGCAAACACATGCCTGGACATATGGGACATGTAAAGGTTACTGTACAGAACCTTGAGATCGTAAAAGTTGATGCTGAAAACAATCTGTTACTTGTTAAAGGCTCTGTTCCGGGACCGAAGAAATCTCTGATCACGATCAAAGAGTCCGTCAAGGCAGTTCGGTAATCTTTAACAGGAAAGGAGGAACTTACAGATGGCAAACGTATCTGTTTACAATATGGAAGGCGCAGAAGTCGGCAAGATGGAGCTTTCCGATGCCGTATTCGGCGTTGAGATAAAAGAGAATCTTGTACATCAGGCAGTTGTTCTGCAGCTTGCTAACAATCGTCAGGGTACACAGAAAGCCAAGACTCGTTCTGAGGTCAGAGGCGGTGGAAGAAAACCTTGGAGACAGAAGGGAACCGGTCATGCAAGACAGGGTTCAACAAGAGCTCCTCAGTGGACAGGCGGCGGCGTAGTATTCGCACCGACACCACGTGATTATTCTTTCAAGATGAACAGAAAAGAGAAACAGGCTGCACTGAAGTCCGTTCTTACAAGCAAGGTTCAGGAGAACAAATTCCTGGTTCTTGATGAGCTGAAGTTCGATGCACCGAAGACAAAAGAGATGAAGAAGGTTATCGATGCACTCAAGGTTGAAAAAGCACTTGTTATCGTTGGAAAAGACAGCGACAACGCAGTTCTTTCCGCACGTAACCTTGAAGGCGTTGCAACAGCATCTGCAGAGACAATCAATGTATACGACCTTCTGAAATACAACACCGTAATCGCTACAAAGAGTTCTGTAGCAGCAATTGAGGAGGTGTACGCATAATGGCAGCAGTTCAGTATTATGACGTAATCATTCGTCCTGTAATTACAGAGAAATCCATGGGCGCTATGGCAGAGAAGAAATACACATTCCTTGTTCATACAGAGGCAAACAAGTCCATGATCAAAGAGGCTGTTGAGAAAATGTTCGAGGGAGTTAAAGTTGCCAAGGTCAACACAATGAACAGCGATGGCAAACTGAAACGCCGCGGAATGAAATACGGACGCACAGCCGAGACAAAGAAGGCGATCGTTACTCTTACAGAGGACAGCAAAGAGATCGAGATCTTCGAAGGTCTGTAATTGACAAATTATGTGCGGCGACGCACGATACCAAACATCGAAAGGAGAAATAACTGTAATGGGAATTAAAACATATAACCCATATACACCGTCCAGAAGAAACATGTCTGGTTCTGATTTCGCTGAGATCACAAAGACAACTCCTGAGAAATCTCTTGTGGTTTCTCTTAAGAAGACAGCTGGACGTAATAACCAGGGAAAAATCACTGTAAGACATCACGGCGGCGGAAACCGCAGAAAATATAGAATCATCGACTTCAAGAGATTCAAAGATGATGTTCCGGCAGTTGTAAAGAGCATCGAGTACGATCCTAACCGTACAGCTAACATCGCGCTGATCTGCTACGCAGACGGTGAGAAAGCATATATCCTTGCTCCGGAAGGTCTTAAAGTAGGCATGAAGATCATGAACGGATCCAACGCAGAGGTTCGTCCCGGAAACTGCCTGCCACTCAAAGACATCCCGGTAGGTACAATGGTACATAACGTTGAGCTTCACAAGGGCAAAGGCGGACAGCTTGTTCGTTCTGCCGGTGTAAGCGCTCAGTTGATGGCTAAGGAGGGAGCTTACGCAACACTTCGTCTTCCTTCCGGCGAGATGCGTATGGTATCTCTTGAGTGCCGTGCTTCCATCGGAGTAATCGGTAACGGAGATCACAATCTGGTAAATATCGGTAAGGCTGGTAGAAAACGTCACATGGGCATCCGTCCTACAGTACGTGGTTCTGTTATGAACCCGAACGACCATCCTCATGGTGGTGGTGAAGGTAGAGCACCGGTTGGACGTCCGGGTCCTTGCACACCTTGGGGTAAACCTGCTATGGGTCTTAAGACCAGAAAGAAAAACAAAGCATCTAATAAACTGATCGTTCGTAGAAGAAACGGTAAGACGTTATAATTAAGGAGGATAAACGATGGCTCGTTCATTGAAAAAAGGCCCGTTTGCTGATGCCAGCTTACTGAAAAAAGTCGATGCAGCCGTTAAGTCTGGTGACAAGACTGTTATCAAGACCTGGTCTCGTCGTTCTACAATATTTCCTGAGTTCGTTGGACTGACAATTGCAGTTCACGACGGAAGAAAACATGTCCCGGTATACGTAACAGAGGATATGGTTGGACACAAACTGGGAGAGTTCGTAGCAACCAGAACCTACAGAGGACATGACAAGACAGAGAAGAAGTCATCTGTACGATAATTGTAGAGCGAAAGGAGGTAATTCGTAATGGCAAAAGGACATAGAAGCCAGATTAAACGTGAGAGAAACGAGAATAAAGATAACAGACCGTCTGCAAAGCTGTCTTATGCAAGAGTATCAGTTCAGAAGGCCTGCTATGTACTGGATGCAATCCGTGGAAAAGATGTAGAGACTGCTCTTGGTATTCTTACATACAGCCCAAGATATGCTTCCTCTATTGTTAAAAAACTTCTGGAGTCTGCAATCGCTAACGCTGAGAACAACAACGGACTTTCCAGAAACAACCTTTATGTAGCCGAGTGCTACGCAAACAAGGCACCGACAATGAAGAGAATTCACCCTAGAGCTCAGGGACGTGCGTACAGAATCGAGCATCTGACAAGTCACATCTCTGTAGTCCTGGATGAGCGGTAAGGAGGTCAATCATGGGACAGAAAGTAAATCCACACGGCTTAAGAGTCGGTATTATTAAGGATTGGGATTCCAAGTGGTATGCCGAGGCTGATTTCGCAGACAACCTCGTTGAGGATTACAAGATCCGTACATATCTGAAAAAGAGACTTTACACATCTGGTGTTTCCCAGATTGAGATCGAGAGAGCATCTGATCGTGTGAAGATCACAATCTTCACTTCCAAGCCGGGCGTAGTTATCGGTAAGGGTGGATCCGAGATAGAGAAAGTAAAGAAAGAGCTGAAACAGTTCACAGAGAAGAAGCTTGTTGTTGACATCAAAGAGGTTAAGAGACCTGACCGTGATGCTCAGCTTGTTGCAGAGAACATCGCACTTCAGCTTGAGAACCGTATGTCTTACCGTCGTGCAATGAAATCTGCTATGCAGAGAACAATGCGCGCAGGTGCTAAGGGAATCAAGACAAGCGTATCCGGACGTATCGGTGGTGCTGATATGGCCCGCAGAGAGTTCTACAGCGAGGGTAACATCCCGCTTCAGACACTTCGTGCTGACATTGATTACGGATTTGCAGAGGCTGACACAACTTATGGTAAAGTCGGCGTTAAGACATGGATCTACAACGGTGAAGTACTTCCAACCAAAGCAAATAAGGAAGGGAGCGATAAATAATTATGTTAATGCCTAAGAGAGTTAAACATAGAAAACAGTTCCGTGGTTCTATGAGAGGTAAAGCCCTCAGAGGAAATACAATTTCCAACGGACAGTATGGACTTGTAGCACTCGAGCCGTGCTGGATCAGATCCAACCAGATCGAGGCTGCCCGTATCGCGCTTACACGTTACATCAAACGTGGTGGTAAGGTATGGATCAAGATTTTCCCTGACAAGCCGATCACAGCAAAACCTGCTGAGACTCGAATGGGTTCCGGAAAAGGATCTGTAGAGTACTGGGTATCTGTTGTTAAGCCGGGTCGTGTTCTCTTCGAGATCGACGGCGTTCCGGAGG
The DNA here is from genome assembly GCA_024684035.1 of Eubacterium sp. Taxonomy (GTDB): domain Bacteria; phylum Bacillota; class Clostridia; order Lachnospirales; family Lachnospiraceae; genus Bilifractor. The sequence goes on from JAIKXQ010000077.1 coordinate 51,611, forward strand.
AGACTGCACGTGAGGCTCTTCGTCTTGCAATGCACAAACTGCCTTGCAAGTGTAAGATCGTTGCCCGTGAAGATTTAGAAGGCGGTGAAGCATAATGAAAAGTAAAAAATTCGTTGAAGATATGAAGGCTAAATCTGCAGCAGAGCTTAACGACGAGCTCGTTGCAGCAAAGAAAGAGCTTTTCAACCTGAGATTCCAGAATGCAACAAATCAGCTGGATAACACAGCACGTATCAACGAGGTACGTAAGAACATTGCTAGAATTTCTACTATCATCGCGCAGAGTGCCAAGTCTGCTGACTGATTCACGCACAGGATATATCCGTAACGATTGAAAGGAGACAGATCGTGGAAGAACGTAATTTAAGAAAAACACGTGTCGGCAAGGTTGTCAGCGACAAGATGGATAAGACTGTTGTTGTTGCAATCGAAGATCACGTTGAGCATCCTCTTTACCACAAGATCGTAAAGAAAACATATAAACTGAAAGCTCACGACGAGAACAATGAGTGCAAAATCGGTGATAAGGTTCGTGTAATGGAGACCAGACCGCTGTCCAAGGACAAGAGATGGAGACTGGTTGAGATCATCGAGAGAGCTAAATAATCAGGGCTGTAAAGGAGGTATACCAGAATGGTTCAGCAGGAAACCAGACTTAAAGTTGCTGATAACACCGGTGCCAAAGAGATCCTTTGCATCCGCGTTATGGGTGGCTCTACAAGAAGATATGCTAATATCGGCGACGTTATCGTTGCGTCCGTTAAAGATGCAACACCTGGCGGCGTTGTTAAGAAAGGCGACGTAGTTAAGGCTGTAGTTGTTCGTTCCGTAAAGGGCGCACATCGTAAAGATGGTTCTTACATCAAGTTCGATGAGAATGCTGCAGTAATCATCAAAGATGATAACACTCCAAAAGGAACTCGTATTTTTGGACCGGTTGCCAGAGAGCTTCGTGATAAGAAATTCATGAAGATCGTATCCTTAGCTCCGGAAGTATTATAAGGAGGATATCGATGTCAGTTAAGATTAGAAAAGGCGATACCGTCCGTGTAATCGCCGGTAAGGATAAAGACAAAGAGGGTAAAGTACTTTCCGTTGATGTGCAGAAGAGAAAAGTTATCGTTGAAGGCGTAAACATGATCACAAAGTCTGTTAAGCCGAACGCTGCAAATCAGCAGGGCGGTATTGTAAACAAAGAGGCTCCGATCGATGTATCCAACGTTATGTATGTAGAGGACGGAAAAGTTACCCGCCTCGGATACACATTCGACGGAGACAAGAAAGTCCGCGTTTCTAAGAAATCCGGAAAGACAATCGATTGAGAGAGGAGGCATAACAAATGAGCAGATATAGAGAATTATATAACGATACTATTGTTGATGCTCTGACAAAGAAGTTCGGTTACAAGAACGTCATGGAAGTGCCGAAACTCGCTAAGATCGTTATCAACATGGGTGTAGGTGAGGCAAAAGAGAACGCAAAGGTTCTTGACTCAGCTATCGCAGATCTGGAGAAGATCTGTGGACAGAAGCCTGTTATTACTAAAGCAAAGAAATCTGTTGCTAACTTCAAGATCCGTGAGGGTCAGGCAATCGGATGCAAAGTTACACTTCGTGGAGAGCGTATGTATGAGTTCGCAGATCGTCTCATCAACCTTTCACTTCCTCGAGTACGTGACTTCCGCGGTGTAAACCCGAACGCATTTGACGGCCGTGGTAACTATGCACTTGGTATCAAAGAGCAGCTTATCTTCCCTGAGATCGAGTACGACAAGATCGACAAGGTAAGAGGTATGGATATCATCTTTGTTACAACTGCTAAGACAGATGAAGAGGCACGTGAGTTACTGGCTCAGTTCAACATGCCTTTCGCTAAGTAATATAGGAGGAAGAAAATTCAATGGCTAAAACGTCAATGAAAATCAAACAGGCTCGTAAGCCGAAATTCTCTACCAGAGCTTATACACGCTGCAGAATCTGTGGACGTCCGCATTCTGTACTGAAGAAATACGGTATCTGCCGTATCTGTTTCCGTGAGTTGGCATACAAGGGTGAAATCCCGGGCGTAAAGAAAGCAAGCTGGTAAAGAAAGGAGGAATTTTACTATGTCTATGAGCGATCCGATTGCAGATATGCTTACAAGAATTCGTAACGCTAATACAGCAAAGCATGACACTGTAGATGTTTCCGCATCCAAGATGAAAATTGCTATCGCTGATATTCTCGTTAACGAAGGATACATTGAGAAATACGATCTTGTAGACGCAGGTGCATTCAAGAACCTGCACATCGTACTGAAATACGGTGCTGACAAGAACGAGAAAATCATCACAGGCCTTAAGAGAATCTCTAAACCGGGTCTTCGTGTATACGTAAACAAAGATGAGCTTCCTAAGGTTCTCGGAGGACTGGGTATCGCTATCCTTTCCACAAACCAGGGCGTTATCACTGACAAAGAGGCTAGAAAGCTTCAGGTTGGTGGCGAAGTTCTCGCGTTCGTATGGTAATCCGTCGGCAGTATTGCTGACATAGCGTTCAAACAGATAAGATCGGCTCGAAAGAGCCACATTTTATAACTGAAAACAGGGGGCTGTAAAAAATGCTTCCCGAAAATCTAAGTTAACAGGAGGACATTAAAATGTCACGAATTGGTAGAATGCCAGTTACAGTACCGGCTGGTGTAACTGTAACTATTGCTGACGGCAATGTTGTTACTGTCAAGGGACCTAAGGGTACCCTTGAGAGAGCACTTGCTCCGGAACTTACAATCAAGCTTGAGGGAACAGAAGTAATCGTTACAAGACCGAACGACATCAAGCGCATCAAGGCACTTCACGGCCTTACCCGTTCTCTGATCCAGAACATGGTAACAGGTGTATCCGACGGATACGCAAAAGAGCTTGAGGTTAACGGTGTTGGTTACCGTGCATCTAAGCAGGGTAAGAAACTTGTTCTGAACCTTGGCTACTCTCACCCGGTTGAGATGGAGGACCCGGAAGGTCTTGAGACTGTTGTAGAAGGCAACAAGATCACTGTTAAAGGTATCTCCAAAGAGAAAGTCGGACAGTACGCAGCTGAGATCAGAGGAAAGAGAGCACCGGAGCCGTATAAGGGCAAAGGTATCAAGTATGCTGATGAAGTAATCAGACGTAAAGTCGGCAAGACCGGTAAGAAATAATTAAAAGGAGAGTGTGATTATGATTAGTAAAGTATCTAGAGCACAGGTTCGCCAGAAAAAACATAGAAGAATGCGCAATCATATTGCAGGTACCTCCGAGAGACCGCGTCTTTCCGTATTCCGCAGCAACAATCATATGTACGCGCAGATCATTGATGACTCTACAGCAAAGACTCTTGTTGCAGCTTCTACTCTTGAGAAAGATGTAAAGGCTAACCTTGAGAAGACAAACGACGTTGAGGCTGCTAAATATCTTGGATCCGTAATCGGCAAGAAGGCAGTTGAGGCCGGAATCAAAGCTGTAGTATTTGATCGTGGCGGTTACATTTATCACGGTAAAGTTCAGGCACTGGCAGACGCAGCCCGCGAGGCCGGCCTGGAATTCTAATGGAAGGAGAAATAGTACATGAGACACGTAATCATTGATGCCAGCCAGCTGGAGCTGGAAGATAATGTAGTATCCATCAAGAGAGTCTCCAAGACTGTAAAAGGTGGTCGTACCTCCCGTTTTACCGCGCTCGTAATCGTTGGAGATCACAATGGTCATGTTGGTGCCGGTCTTGGAAAAGCAGTTGAGATTCCGGAAGCTATCCGCAAAGGAAAAGAGGATGCTATGAAGCATCTGATCTCTGTTGCAAGAGACGAGAACAACTCCATTACTCATGATTTCATCGGCAAATACGGAAGCGCATCTGTTCTTCTTAAGAGAGCTCCTGAAGGTACTGGTATCATCGCCGGCGGTACAGCTCGTGCAGTTGTAGAGCTCGCAGGTATCCAGAATATCCGTACAAAATGCCTTGGATCAAACAATAAGCAGAACGTAGTTCTTGCTACACTTGAAGGACTCAAAGCACTGAAGACACCGGAAGAGGTTGCAAGACTTCGCGGTAAATCAGTAGATGAGATCCTGGCATAAGGAGGGTTTGAGAAATGGCTGATAAGAAGTTAAAAGTTACATTGGTTCATTCCACAATCGGATGCGTACCGAAGCACAGAAAAATTGTTGAGGGAATCGGACTTAGAAAATTAAACCGTACAGTAGAGCTTCCTGACAACGCTTCCACAAGAAGCATCATCCGTCAGGTTGGTTATCTGCTTAAGGTTGAAGAGTAATTTTTAGAGGAGGTACCAAATGGATTTATCAAATCTTAGCCCTGCAGAGGGATCCAAACACAGTGATAACTTCCGCAGAGGCCGTGGACACGGTTCCGGAAATGGTAAAACAGCCGGTTTTGGTCACAAGGGACAGAAAGCTCGTTCCGGAGCACCGAGACCTGGTTTCGAGGGTGGTCAGATGCCGCTCTACAGACGTATCCCGAAGAGAGGTTTCAAATGCAGAAACTCTAAAGAGATCGTTGCAATCAATGTTGCAGAGCTCAACAGATTCGAGGATGGCGCTGAGGTTACAATTGCAGCACTCGTTGAGAGCGGAATCATCTCCAATCCGAGAGATGGTGTAAAGATTCTCGGCAACGGCGAGCTTTCAAAGAAACTCAATGTTAAAGTAACTGCAGCAAGTGCTAGTGCTAAAGAAAAGATTGAAGCAGCTGGTGGAACAATCGAGGTGATCTGATGATTAAAACAATGCGTGATGCTTTCCGAATCAAGGAAATTAGACGGAGACTTTTTTATCTCTTAATCATGCTCGTCATCATCCGATTAGCTTCACAGATCCCGGTTCCAGGAGTAGACACTGACTTCTTTAAGGAATTCTTTAAAAATAACTCAACGGACGCATTCAACTTCCTGAATGCGTTCACTGGCGGCGGTTTTACAAACTTTTCGATCCTGGCGCTGAGCATTACTCCGTACATCACAGGATCAATTATCGTTCAGCTTCTGACAATTGCTTTTCCGAAGCTGGAGGAGATGTCCCGTGATGGAGAAGAGGGACGCAAAAAGCTCAATAATATTACCAGATGGCTTAACGTAGGTCTGTCAATCTTCGAGGCAAGTGCTATGTGCATCGGCTTCAAGAATCAGTTGATTCTCAACATGACAGTCGTTAACGTCATCGTTGTTGTAGCAAGCCTTACAGCAGGTTCCTGTCTGCTTATGTGGATGGGTGATCAGATCAATGAGAAAGGTATCGGAAACGGTATCTCTATCATACTTCTGCTCAACATCCTTTCACGTGTGCCGCAGGATATGCTTACTCTTTATGACAACCTTGTAAAGGGCAAGACTATTGCAAAGGCTACTTTAGCCTGGGTTGTGATCGCGGCCGTGATACTGGCTGTAGTAGTTCTCACTCTGATCCTCAACGGAGCGGAGAGAAGAATTCCGGTTCAGTATTCACAGAAGATGGTTGGACGTCGTCTCATCGGCGGACAGTCATCTAATATCCCGCTGAAGGTCAACACTGGTGGTGTAATTCCGATTATCTTTGCTTCTTCACTGATGTCCTTCCCGGGCATTATCGTGGCATTCACCGGCAAACAGCCCGGCGGATGGGGTGGCAAGATTATCGGTATGCTGAGTTCCAGCAACTGGTTCAAACCGTCTGACTGGTTCTCATCCATAGGTCTGCTCATTTACATTCTGCTCGTTGTATTCTTCGCTTATTTTTACACTTCCATCACCTTTAACCCGATGGAAGTAGCGGATAACCTGAAGAAACAGGGAGGATTTATCCCGGGTATCAGACCGGGTAAATCAACTGAGGATTACCTGAACGCCGTTCTGAAGTATGTCATTTTCATCGGTGCTGCAGGACTGATCATCGTCTGCGTACTTCCTTACGTCTTCAATGGTCTCTTCAGTGCAAATGTTTCCTTCGGTGGAACATCCCTTATCATTATCGTATCTGTCATTCTTGAGACTCTGAAACAGATCGAGTCCATGATGCTTGTGCGTAATTATAAAGGATTCCTCTCCGAATAAGGACCACAATAAGAATAAAAGAGAACGCTGTGTTTCGTCACGGCGTTCTTTTTTCTTGACGTAAAAAACAAGAATGTATAAAATTATAAAGTCGGATTGGGACGATACGTGTCACCGGCAGAAGGGTATGGCATTAAAAATACGGACATATAATGATTAAGGAGGAACGATAATGAAAATTATCATGTTGGGTGCACCGGGTGCAGGAAAAGGAACACAGGCAAAGCGTATTGCTGAGAAGTACAACATTCCGCATATTTCCACAGGTGATATTTTCCGTGCGAATATCAAGAATGGTACAGAACTTGGAAAGAAAGCAAAAGAGTACATGGATCAGGGACTTCTGGTTCCGGATGAGCTTACCTGTGATCTGGTCGTAGACCGTATTTCCCAGCCGGATGCTGCGAACGGTTATGTACTTGACGGTTTTCCGAGAACAATTCCTCAGGCAGAGGCTCTCACAAATGCCCTGAAGGCAAGGGGAGAGGCGATCGACTACGCGATTGACGTCACAGTTCCGGATGACAATATCATCAACCGTATGTCCGGCAGACGCGCTTGTGTGAACTGTGGTGCCACCTACCATCTTGTATACAACGCACCGGCCAAGGAAGGTGTCTGTGATACCTGCGGATCAGATCTTATTCTTCGCGATGATGACAAGCCGGAGACAGTTCAGAAACGTCTCGATGTATATCATGCGCAGACTCAGCCGCTGATCGATTACTACAAAGAAGCAGGTGTTCTTTTTGCCGTTGACGGTACACAGGATATCGACAAGGTATTTGATGATATCACAGCGAAGCTTGGCTGATCAGCTATGAATGGAGTTCATAAATGTCAGTAACAATCAAGAGTGCAAGTGAAATAGAAAAGATGAGAAAGTCCAACAGGCTTTTGCAGGACGTGTTCGCAGGACTTCGGGATATGATCCGCCCCGGAATCTCCACCATGGAGATCAATGAAGAGGCTGATCGTATCGTGCGCTCCCTGGGGGGCGTCCCGAACTTTCTGCACTACGGAGGATATCCGGCCACAGTATGCACTTCCGTGAACGAGGAAGTGGTTCACGGGATTCCCAGTGAGAAAAAAATCCTGCAGGAAGGTGATATTATATCCCTGGATATGGGGCTGATCTATGACGGCTATCACTCTGACGCCGCGAGAACCTTTGCGGTAGGAGAAATCAGTCCGGAGGCACAGAAACTCATCGATGTCACCAGGCAGAGCTTCTTCGAGGGGATGAAGTTTGCGAAGGCCGGCTGCCATCTCCATGAGATTTCCGCCGCCATCGGCAACTACTGTGAGAGCTTTGGATACGGAGTGGTTCGTGATCTTGTAGGTCATGGGATCGGTACAAAGCTTCATGAGGATCCACAGATTCCCAACTATGCCCAGAAGAACAACGGGATCTGTCTGCAGCCCGGCATGACGCTGGCTGTGGAGCCCATGATCACTGCCGGGACATATAAGGTCAGATGGCTTGACGACAACTGGACCGTTGTCACAGCCGATGGCTCGCTTGCTGCTCATTATGAGAATACGATCCTCATTACAGAAGGGGAACCGGAAATCTTGACACTGTCTGCACAGGAAGCAGGAGAACGCGTATGAGACGGCTCGAAAAAGGCATGTACGCGACAAGCCTTGCAGGACACGATAAGGGCAGGCTGTATATTATTATAGAAGAAACTGAAAAGTGTGTTATACTGTCAGATGGCAGAAGTCATCCGCTGGAAAATCCGAAGAAAAAGAAGAGGATCCATATACAGCCGGAGTACAGAATCGCCGACTGTCTGACAGATAAAATCATGGGACAGCAGGCCCTGAATAATCAAGACATAGCAGATGCTATTCAAGCAAGGAGGAAATAATACATGTCAAAGTCTGATGTAATCGAAGTAGAAGGAATCGTACTGGAGAAGCTTCCCAACGCAATGTTCCGCGTAGAGCTTGAGAACAAGCACGTTGTACTGGCACATATCAGCGGAAAGCTCAGAATGAATTTCATTCGTATTCTTCCGGGAGATAAAGTAACTCTGGAGCTTTCTCCCTACGATCTTGAAAAAGGACGTATCATCTGGAGAGATAAATAATAGACATTCGGCAGGAACGTTTAGTTCCTGCTTTTTTGCCTGCGCATTTTTCCAAATTTTGGCGCAAAATTTTGTGAAAAATCCCTTGCGCAATACAGACCTTGGTGTTAGAATGATAGCTGTATCTTTGCGTGTCTTCTGAGGATCAACCCACCCGGAAGCGTTGCAGACGCAAGATACATTGCAATCTACTTATGCTTTTCATTACAGGAAAGGAGGATACTCATGAAGGTAAGATCTTCTGTAAAACCGATGTGCGAGAAGTGCAAGGTTATCAAGAGAAAAGGCAGTATTCGTATCATTTGTGAGAATCCAAAGCATAAACAGAGACAGGGTTGATAATCAGACAACTCATCACTGCTTATGCGAACTAATATTATAAAGTGAGACCTGACTTGCTGCGTCAGGTAACCTCCGGCGGAGATCCGCGCAAACGGAGATCCCTTATAATATTACTTAAAACCTTCCCGGGATTCGAAAAAAAGAGGGAAGGAAAGGCCGACACAAATGTTGGCGGCTGGATGCATATACCTGCATCCCATTTAAGATGGTATTAAATTGATCGGCGAAAAAGCAGCACTTTCAGACTGATCGCAACAAAAGGAGGAAAACGCACATGGCTCGTATAGCTGGTGTAGATTTACCAAGAGACAAACGTGTAGAGATAGGTCTTACCTATATCTACGGAATCGGAAGAACAACTTCCACAAAGCTTCTTGCACAGGCTGGAGTAAATCCGGATACACGTGTTAGAGACCTCACAGATGACGAAGTAAAGAGCCTCACAAACGCAATCGAGGAGCTTCAGGTTACTGTAGAGGGTGATCTCAGACGTGAGATTGCTATGAACATCAAACGTCTTCAGGAGATCGGCTGCTACCGTGGCAAACGTCACAGAGTAGGACTTCCTGTTCGTGGACAGAAGACAAAGACAAACGCCAGAACTCGTAAGGGTCCTAGAAGAACAGTTGCTAACAAGAAGAAATAATGACAAAGCACATTTAAAGGAAAAGGTAGGTTAGTTTTTATTATGCCAAAAGCTACTAAGAAAACGACAAAACGTCGTGTAAAGAAAAACGTTGAACGTGGACAGGCACATATTCAGGCATCTTTCAACAACACAATCGTTACTCTGACTGATACAGAGGGTAACGCACTGTCTTGGGCAAGTGCCGGTGGCCTTGGATTCAAAGGTTCAAGAAAATCTACTCCTTACGCTGCACAGATGGCAGCAGAGACTGCTACAAAGGCAGCTCTGGTTCATGGTTTAAAGAGCGTTGAGGTATTTGTAAAAGGACCTGGTTCAGGTCGTGAGGCTGCAATCCGTGCACTGGCTGCAGCTGGACTTGAAGTAACTAGCATCTGCGATGTGACACCGGTACCGCACAACGGCTGCCGTCCGCCCAAGCGCAGAAGAGTCTGATTTTACAAATATTAAACAGGAGGTCATAGATAATGGCAGTAGATAGAGTACCGGTACTTAAGAGATGCAGAAGCCTTGGACTGGATCCTACATATCTGGGTATTGACAAGAAATCCAGACGTCAGCTTAGAAATAATCGCCGCAAAATTTCCGAGTACGGAATGCAGCTTCGCGAGAAACAGAAAGCAAAATTCATTTACGGAGTTCTGGAGAAACCTTTCCGTAACTATTACGCAAAGGCAGACCGCATGAAAGGACAGACAGGTGACAACCTGATGGCTCTCCTTGAGATGCGTCTGGACAACGTAATCTTCCGCCTTGCACTTGCAAGAACAAGAAAAGAGGCTAGACAGATCGTTGATCACAAATTCGTTACCGTTAACGGTAAAGTTGTAAACATTCCGTCCTATCAGGTAAAACCTGGTGACGTAATCGAAATCAAAGAGAGCAAGAAAACTACACAGAGAATGAAAGATGTTGCAGACGCAACAGCAGGACGTGTAGTTCCGGCATGGCTGGATGTAAACGCAGACGCACTGCAGGGAACTGTTAAGCAGGTTCCTACACGTGATATGATCGACGTTCCGGTTGATGACATGTCTATCGTCGAGTTGTACTCCAAATAATTATAGTTTGAATTTTTTGACTGCATGGTTCACCGCAAGGTGGCCCATGCGGCTTTGCAACTTGATGAACATCCTAAAAGGAGGGACTTGCAGGTGTTTGATTTTAACAAACCCAAAATTGAGATTACCGAGATTTCAGAAGACAAGAAGTTCGGCAGATTCGTTGTTGAGCCTCTGGAGCGTGGTTACGGAACCACCCTCGGAAATTCTCTCAGAAGAATTATGCTTTCCTCACTTCCGGGTTCCGCAGTAAGCCAGGTTAAGATTGAGGGAGTTCTTCATGAGTTCAGTTCCATCCCGGGCGTCAAAGAGGATGTGACTGAGATCATTATGAATCTCAAAAACCTTTCGATTAAGAATAACAGCAGCTCTGATGAACCGAAGGTGGCATACATTGAGTATGACGGCGAGGGTATCGTTCGTGCTTCTGATATTCAGGTTGATCAGGATATTGAAATTATGAATCCGGATCAGATCATCGCGCATCTGAATGGTGGTCCTGACTGTAAGCTTTACATGGAGCTGACAATTACCAATGGACGCGGCTACGTAGGCGCTGACAAAGGTAAACCGGAAGATCTGCCCATCGGCGTAATCGCAGTTGATGCGATCTACACACCGGTTGAGCGTGTAAACATGACTGTAGAAAATACCCGTGTCGGCCAGATCACAGACTTTGACAAGCTGACACTTGATGTATATACCAACAAGACACTGGGACCGGATGAGGCTGTCAGCCTTGCTGCAAAGGTTCTCAGTGAGCACCTGAAGCTGTTTATCGATCTTTCAGAGAATGCAAAGACTGCTGAAGTTATGATCGAGCATCAGGATGACGAGAAAGAGAAAGTTCTTGAGATGAATATCGATGAGCTTGAGCTTTCCGTACGTTCCTACAACTGTCTGAAGCGTGCAGGTATCAATACAGTCGAGGAACTCTGCAACAAGACTTCCGAGGATATGATGAAGGTTAGGAACCTTGGTCGCAAATCCCTCGAAGAGGTACTTGCAAAGCTCAACGAGCTTGGTCTTTCCTTAAGCCCGAGCGAGGAGCAGTAACAAGAAAGCTGCGCCCTAAGGCGCAGGTTACAGATGCCGCGGTCGTAAGACCTACGTGCGGATCGCAGCATACAGATTATGGATAAATAACGAACAGTCAGTAAGTCCGAAGATGCGTGACTGTCCGTTCCACAATTGGAGGACAAAGAAATGGCAAAATACAGAAAGCTTGGAAGAACAGCTTCCCAGAGAAAAGCATTACTTAGAAACCAGGTTACAAACCTTCTCTATCACGGATCCATCCGTACAACAGAGACAAAGGCTAAAGAGATCAAAAAGATCGCTGAGGGTCTGATCGCACTCGCTGTACGTGAGGCTGACAACTTCGAGACTGAGACTGTTAAAGTTAAAGTTCCGGAGAAGGATGCCAACGGCAAACGTGTAAAAGAGGTTGTAGATGGTAAGAAAGTTACCAAATACACAGAGCAGGACAGAGAGATCAAGAAGGACAAACCGTCCAGACTTCACGCTCGTCGTCAGATGCTCAAAGTTTTCTACCCGGTAACTGAGGTTCCGGCTGAGAACAAGGGAAGAAAAGCAAACACAAAGAAAGTTGACATGGTTGCAAAGATGTTCGATGAGATCGCACCGAAGTACGCTAACCGTAACGGTGGTTACACACGTATCGTTAAGATCGGTCAGAGAAAAGGTGACGCAGCTATGGAAGTTCTTATCGAGCTTGTATAATTTCTGCTTAATCACACACAGGAAAGAGACTGCTGAGGCAGTCTCTTTTTTTCTGTTCTCTATTTGCAACTTATAAAAAAAAGCGGTATCATAACATATGCTTTGCAATGATACATTTTTTGGATATAGATTTGCAAAGTGAATGGGAACTCATAAGGAGTGAAGATTATATATGGGAAAGAAACTTTTATTTGTTTATAATCCGCGCTCAGGGCGTGGCCTGATCAAACAGAATCTGGCGGAGATCATCGACGTGTTGACAAAGGGCGGATATGATGTCATTGCGCATCCGACCCAGGAGGCCGGTGACGCGAGGGAGACTCTCGCGCGGATGGCCGGCGAGGTGGATACGGTGGTCTGCAGTGGCGGCGACGGAACCATGGACGAAGTTGTCGACGCGGTCATGAAATACGCGCCGGCCATGCCTGTGGGATATATTCCTGCCGGAAGTACCAACGATTTCGCAAACAGTCTTGCCATCTCCAAAAATATGGTGGAGGCTGCGGAAGATATTGTTGTCGGAGACATCTATCAGTGCGACGTGGGCGCCTTCAATGATAAGCATTTCATCTATGTGGCGGCTTTTGGTATGTTCACAAATGTGTCCTATGAGACGGATCAGACATTGAAAAACAATCTCGGTCACTTGGCCTATGTGCTTGAGGCCGGCAAGCAGCTTTTCAATATTCCCAGTTATCATATTATGGTGGACGCTGACGGACGCAAGGTTGAGGGCAATTACGCCTACGGTATGATCACGAACAGCCGTCTGGTGGGAGGTATGAAGAACATCACCGGAAGAGCGGTGGACATGAACGACGGTCTCTTTGAGGTTACACTGGTTCACACCCCTACCAATCCCATTGAGGTCAATGAGATTATCCAGGCACTTTTAAACGGTGCAGAAACCTCCCTGGTAGAAAAGGTCAAGGCAAAAAGGGTGATGATCGACTCCGCCGAGGAGATTGCATGGACGCTTGACGGCGAGTACGGAGAAGCCCACACCCACGTGGAGATTGAAAACAGGCATAAAGAGTTACAGCTTTTCCTAAACAGAAGAAAACCGGTAAAACTTGTGTCTCCGAACAACTGATATCTGACACTTGCCAATATATGAGCTTATAGTATATAATGAGAAATGACTTCGTGGACTTTTTAACAGTCTTCGGGTCAGCTTTTATGTATTTATATAGCTGTATCATTTCAGTTCCAAACAGGAGGAAAATCAAATGTTAGTTAACGCAGCAGAAATGCTTCAGAAAGCACAGGCTGGACATTACGCAGTAGGACAGTTCAACATCAACAACCTTGAGTGGACAAAAGCTGTTCTTCTCACAGCACAGGAGCTTAATTCTCCGGTTATTCTCGGTGTATCCATGGGTGCCGGAAAGTATATGACAGGCTACAAGACAGTAGCAGCAATGGTTAAGGCTATGGATGAGAGCCTTGGAATCACAGTTCCGGTTGCTCTTCACCTTGATCACGGCGAGTATGACGCATGCTATGACTGCATTAAAGCCGGCTTCACATCCATCATGTTCGACGGATCTCACCTTCCTTTCGAGGAGAACTTCGCAAAGACAACAGAGCTCGTAGCTGTTGCTCACAAGCTTGGTCTTTCCATCGAGGCTGAGGTAGGTTCCATCGGTGGTGAGGAAGACGGTGTAGTTGGTGCCGGTGAGTGCGCAGATCCGGATGAGTGCAAGAAGATCGCTGATCTCGGCGTTGACTTCCTTGCAGCAGGAATCGGTAACATCCACGGTGTATACCCGGATAACTGGGCAGGACTTTCCTTCGATACACTTGCAGCTATCAAAGATAAAACAGGTGATATGCCGCTCGTTCTTCACGGCGGTACAGGTATCCCGGATGATCAGATCGCAAAGGCAATCTCCCTTGGCGTATCCAAGATCAATGTAAACACAGAGTGCCAGCTCGTATTTGCTGAGGCTACCCGCGAGTACATCGAGGCAGGCAAAGATCAGCAGGGCAAGGGCTTCGATCCCAGAAAACTTCTTGCACCTGGTTTTGAGGCTATCAAGGCTAAAGTTAAAGAGAAAATGGAGCTTTTCGGTTCTGTTAACAAAGCCTGAGCCGAAAAGAGCTTGTCAGTATTTCCGTGAGTCGGGCGAAACCTTCGTGCTTGCATGAATGAGTTGACTTCAAATAGAAGGACTTGTCCTTCCGGAAATGAAAGAGCGATTTACAGTCAGGGCGTCCAAAAGGGCGCCCTTTCGTTTTGACATGGAAATTGTTTTTTTCTGTGTCATAACAGAACGCGGGATGCGCAGCTCGCAGTTTTTTTCTTATTTACGTAAAGGAGGCACCGGTTGATCCCGGTAAAGAAGAATGGCAGAATACATTAATCCAGCGGATATTTTTGGGGAACTTGTGTTTAACGACGAGACCATGCAGGAACGTCTCCCAAAGAAGGTTTATGCGACACTGAAGAAGATCATCAACGAGGGCGGAGATCTGGATCTCGCTACAGCGGATGTCATTGCCCATGAGATGAAGGAGTGGGCCATCGAGAAAGGTGCGACACATTACACCCATTGGTTCCAGCCTTTGAACGGACTGACGGCTGAGAAGCATGATTCCTTCATTTCGGCTCCCCTTTCCTCCGGCAAGACGCTGATGAGCTTCTCCGGTAAAGAGCTGATCAAGGGTGAGCCGGACGCGTCATCCTTCCCTTCCGGAGGACTTCGGGCGACGTTCGAGGCCAGAGGTTATACGGCCTGGGATTGCACCTCCCCTGCCTTTGTACGTCAGGATGAGGGCGGAGCAACCCTCTGTATCCCCACAGCCTTCTGTTCCTACACCGGTGAAGCTCTCGATCAGAAGACGCCGCTTCTGCGTTCTATGGAAGTCATTAACCGTGAGGCGCTTCGACTGATCAGACTCTTCGGCAATGATACGTCCGCGAAGGTTATCCCGTCTGTGGGAGCTGAGCAGGAGTACTTTATTGTGGATGAAGAGAAGTACCTCCAGAGAAAGGATCTGATCTACACCGGACGCACCCTCTTCGGCACCATGCCGGCCAAGGGGCAGGAGATGGATGATCACTACTTCGGAACCATCCGCCCGAGAATTGCCGCGTTTATGAAGGATGTGGACATAGAACTCTGGAAAATGGGTGTAACCGCAAAGACCGAGCACAACGAGGTTGCCCCGGGACAGCACGAGCTGGCTGTTATCTATTCCGAGGCCAATGTGGCTACGGATGAGAACCAGCTCATCATGCAGACACTGAAGAGGGTGGCCAGAAGACACGGCCTGAAGTGCCTCCTTCATGAGAAGCCTTTCGATGGCGTAAACGGTTCCGGTAAGCACGACAACTGGTCGCTGACCACAGACGACGGCATCAACCTTCTCGATCCGGGCAAGACACCCCACGAAAACATCCAGTTCCTTATGATTCTCTCCTGTATCATCAAGGCTGTGGATGTACATGCGGGACTGCTTCGTGAGTCCGCTGCGGATCCGGGCAATGATCACAGACTGGGTGCCAACGAGGCACCGCCGGCGATTCTCTCTATTTTCCTTGGAGAGCAGCTGGACGATGTGGTTAATCAGCTGGTGAGCACGGGAAGCGCCAACCGCTCTCTGAAGGGCGAGACACTGAATACCGGTGTTGCAAGTCTTCCGGAACTTTACAAGGATGCCACAGACAGAAACCGTACGTCACCGTTTGCATTTACAGGTAACAAGTTCGAGTTCCGTATGGTGGGATCCCAGGATTCAATCGCCGAGCCCAACGTTGTTCTCAACACCATTGTGGCAGAGGCTTTTGCCGAGGCCAGCGAGATCATCGAACAGTCTCCGGATTTCAACGAGGCTGTGCATGACATTATCAAGAAGAACTTTACGGAGCATCAGAGAATAATCTTCAACGGAAACGGCTATTCGGATGCCTGGGTGGAAGAGGCCGCAAGAAGAGGCCTTCCGAATATCTCCTGTATGGTAGATGCCATCCCGCAGCTCGTTACCGATGAGACAGTGTCCATGTTTGAGAAATTCAAGGTCTTTACCCGAACAGAGCTTGAGTCCAGAGCCGAAATCAAGTACGAGTACTACGCAAAGACCATTAACATCGAGGCAAAGGCTATGATCAACATTGCCTCCAAGAGAATCATTCCGGCCATTATCAATTACACCAGAGATCTGGCAGAGACCATTATTGCCGTACAGGCGGCAGGTGTCGGTGAAATCAGTGTTCAGAAGGAGCTCCTGGAGCAGACAAGCGCCCTCCTCAGAGAGACGAAGACAGCTCTTCAGAAACTCATGGAAGTCGACAGCAAAGCCGGCACTATGGAAGTCGGACAGGCTCAGGCGAAGTATTACTACGCAGAAGTTACTCCGGCCATGGCAGCTCTTCGCAAGCCGGTTGATGAGCTTGAGCAGATTGTGGACAAATCCATGTGGCCCATGCCGTCCTACGGAGATCTTCTCTTCGAGGTATAAGGGACACGGGAGAAATATAAGAGTTCAGGACAATTACACAGAAATACCCGGGAATTGCGGCGCTGCGTCATGCAGTGGCCGCGATTCTTTTTTTGTCTCATAGGAAATTGCTTCGCATTCCCTATGAGACAAAACGCTCCGCAGGATGCGCACTCGCGCGATATGTAGATGCGTTGCATCCGCGCTCGGCGCGAGAATGTCGCTAGCGACATTCTTTTTTAACTCATAGGAAATTCCTCCGTGAAAGAACTGCATTCAGCGTTTTTTTCTCTGAAGAGACCTCTGAAACAGGAAAAAATAGAATTGAGTTGCGCTAATGTTACAGAAGTGTTAAAATTGGAACGTTGAGTTTCAAGCGCCAAATTCGAGAGAGATAGATTTCTATAAAAAAATACTGAAAAATACTTTCCATTTTGTGCATTTTATATTAAAATGTAGTTGCTATGCTATCGGGCGCTTTGCTGAAGGTTACCGGATCATCGGCGATAGTTTCCATAGCAGGGTTATTTGCAGCTTAAATGAAAGAAGGGTAGAACTATGATTTCGAATCAGATTCTGCAGAGCACAATCGATGGCCTGAAGAGTATCACGAAAATGGATTTTGGCATCTTTGACGTTGAGGGAAAGATGCTGGTCTCAACCGTTCCGGATATGGACGCCAGCAAGAATGACCTGCTGAATTTTGCGCAGTCTCAGGCTGACTCCCAGACCATACGCGGTGTTCAGTTCTTTAAGGTATATGATGAGCATCAGTTGGAGTATGTGCTTCTTGCGCAGGGAGAGGGTGATGACAATCTCCTGGTGGGCAAGATGGCTACATTCCAGTTACAGAGTCTTCTCACAGCTTATAAAGAAAGATTTGACAAGGACAACTTTATCAAGAACCTGCTTCTCGATAATCTTCTTCTTGTGGATATCTATAACCGTGCGAAAAAGCTCCACATTGTTCCGGATGCCCATCGCGTGGTGTACATTCTCGAGACTTCTCCGGAGAGAGATCATCAGGGTTACCTGGAGAATATCAAGAATATGATCGCCGGAAAGACAGGCGACTTTATTACAGCCATCGATGAGAAGAGCATCATCATTGTGAAGGAGCTTGCTCCGGATGACACCTATGAGGCGGCGGAGAAATTCGCAAACTACGTGCTTGATATCATCGGAAGAGATCCGGAGGGCAGAACGCATATCGCCTACGGAACCATCGTCAAGGAACTCAAGGAAGTTTCCAGATCCTACAAGGAAGCAAGAATGGCTCTGGATGTAGGCAAGATCTTCTTTGACGGAAGAGATGTGATCGCCTACAGCTCCCTCGGAATCGGACGGCTGATCTATCAGCTTCCTATTCCGCTCTGTAAGATGTTCATTAAAGAGATCTTCTCAAACAAGTCTCCGGACGACTTTGACGAAGAGACTCTCACGACCATTAACAAGTTCTTCGAGAACAACCTGAATGTATCCGAGACATCCCGTCAGCTTTACATTCATAGAAATACCCTTGTATACCGGCTTGATAAACTCCAGAAGAGCACTGGACTGGATCTGCGTGTATTTGAGGACGCGATCACGTTCAAGATTGCCCTTATGGTAGTCAAGTATATGAAGTACATGGAGACACTGGATTACTGATCCGGTAGGATCTCTTCTGTCTCCATTGGATTCACAGGAGGAAAAAAATGATAACATTTGAAAATGTTACAAAGATATACGAGAAGGGCACACAGCCTGCCGTCGACAATATATCTTTGAACATTGAAAAAGGTGAATTTGTATTCATCGTCGGAAACAGTGGTTCCGGTAAAACCACGATGATCGAAATGATGCTCAAAGAGCTCAGCCCGACATCCGGAGAGATTACAGTCAACGGTCAGCAGCTCAACAAACTGAAGAGCGGCAAGATCGCAAAGTATCGACGAGGAATCGGCTGCGTGTTCCAGGATTTCCGTCTTCTCAAGGATAGAAATGTATATGAGAACGTAGCTTTTGCACAGCGCGTCATCGAGAAGCCGAACCGCATGATCAAGAAAAGAGTGCCGGAAGTTCTCACGCTGGTGGGACTGGCTGACAAATACCGTTCTTATCCCAGGGAGTTGTCAGGTGGTGAGCAGCAGCGAGTGGCTCTTGCCAGGGCGCTGGTAAACCGTCCGGACATTCTGCTGGCCGATGAGCCCACAGGAAATCTTGATCCGAAGAACTCCGAGGAAATCATGGAACTCCTGGATGAAATCAATCAGCGCGGTACAACTGTCGTTGTAGTTACCCATAACCGTGAGATCGTTGACAAGATGCAGAAACGAGTTATCCGGTTGAAGAAAGGCGTCATTATCGGTGACGAAAAGGGTGGCTATATTGAAGATTAGAAGTATTGTATATAACGCAGGCCAGGGTATGAAGAACATCGTCCGCAACAAGATGTTCTCCCTTGCGTCCATCGCAACCATGGCGGCGTGTATTTTTATTTTCGGTGTATTTTTTTCCATCGTACTGAACTTCTCCTACATTCTCCGGAATGTGGAGACAAACGTGGGAATTACGGTTTTCTTTGACAACGGTCTCGATCAGGCATCCATTGAGATGATTGGTGCCGACATCAGCAGCCAGACCGACATGGTCAAGAAAATCCGCTACGTCTCCGCCGATCAGGCGTGGGAGAGCTTTTCCGCGAGATACTTCAAGGGAAATGAACAGGCAGCTGAGGGCTGGAAAAACAATAACGACAACCCGCTTGCAAACTCTGCTCACTTTGAGGTATATCCCAACAGCATTGAACAGCAGGATAAACTGGTATCCTACATCGAAGGACTGGACGGTGTCCGTCAGGTCAACCAGTCCCGCCAGGCATCCAGCACACTTTCATCCATGAACAAGCTGATTGCCACAATCTCGGTCATCATCATCCTGATCCTTCTTGTTGTATCGGCATTCCTGATCAACACGACGGTAACCACAGGTATCAATGTACGCCGGGAAGAGATCGGTATCATGAAGCTGATCGGTGCAACGAACTCCTTCGTCAGACTTCCGTTCGTTCTGGAAGGTATTCTGATCGGACTGATCGGAGCGGCGATCCCGCTGATCATTATTTACTTTGTGTACAACAGCGCAGTCAACTATATTCTTCAGCGGTTTGAAGTTCTGAACAACTTCCTGAACGGACTTCTTCCGGTGAATTCCGTATACGGGCTTCTTCTTCCCATCGGACTCCTGCTTGGAGTGGGAATCGCCCTGATCGGTTCTATGATTGCGATTCACAAACATCTTAACGTATAAAGCATACAGACGTCCGTCACTTCCTGCGAAGGGGCGGGCGTCTTTTATGGTATAGGAAATAGCTCCGCAATCCCTATACCAGAACGCTCCGCAAGATGCGCACTCGCACGATATGTAGATGCGTTGCATCCGCGCTCGGCGCGAGAATGTCGCTAGCGACATTCTTTTTTAAATAATAAGAGAGGATAAAAACGTGGAAGAGAATAAAATGAGCCCGGAGAGTGAGAAGAAACCCGAAAGAGAGAGCAGACGCGCGGCCTTCACGGAAAAGCTGAACAGGCACAGTTCACTCAGCTTTCTGGCGGGGGTTCTGTTTGCGGTTGTGATGATGGCGGCAGCCTGGATCGTGTATCTGTACCTGCCGTTTACGTTCTCGCCCTCAAAACCGGACAGTCTGTCTGCTTTTCGCAAGACAAAACAGATCCAGAGAATCATCGAGAGAAACTATCTCAATGAGATCGACGAGCAGCGGCAGACGGATACCATGTATCTCGGTCAGGTGGCGGGACTTGGAGACAAGTACGCGAACTATTACACGAAGGAAGAGTATGAGAAGATCCGGATGTCCAACAACGGGCAGATGGAAGGCATCGGCATTGTGATCAGTCAGGACGCCGAGAGCGGCAAGATCATCATCACGGACGTCTATGAGGATTCACCTGCTGAAAAGGCCGGCGTGAAAAAAGACGATGAGATCACAGAGATCAACGCAGAGAAGGTAAAGGGAAAGACAACCACAGAGGTTGTCGAACTGATTCAGAAGGAAGACGCGCAGGAAGTAAAACTGAAGCTCTCCCGGAAGGGAAAAACCCTTTCTTTTTCCATGAAGAAGGAAAAAATCGACAAGAGCATCGTGACAGCTTCCATGCTGGAAGACAAGATCGGCTATATCCAAATTTCTTCCTTCAATAAACTCACGCCAGTTCAGTTCAAAGAGGGATATGACAAGCTGAACGAAGACGGAATGAAGGCGCTCATTCTCGATTTGAGAGGAAATCCGGGAGGCCTCGTGGATTCCTGTTGCGACACGTTGCGCCTCTTTATGCCGAAGGGAGCCCTGGTCTATGAGCAGGATCGCAACGGACACGAGAAACACAGAGACTGCAAGGGAAAGACCCCCATTGAGATCCCGGTGGCTGTTCTGGTCAATGAAAAATCGGCCAGCGCGGCCGAGATGTTTACCGGAGCGGTTCAGGACTACAAGGTAGGCTACGTCATCGGAACGAATACGTACGGCAAGGGAATTGAGCAGGATTCCTACCTGCTCTCGGACGGAAGCGTGGTCAAATTCACCGTCACACGCTACTACACGCCGAATCACAACGACGTCAACGGAACGGGTATAACCCCGGATCTGAAGGTAAAGGCCTCCAAAGACAAGGACAAAGACGCCCAGCTGGATGCGGGCATCGATTATCTGAAGAAGCAACTGTAAAAAATCAGCGGGAAGGTCTGGTTCGTACCCGGAGGAAGGCGCTACTCCGGGAATCTGAGCCCCGATGGACAAAGATGCTTAAAAATGCTATGCTGATTAGTAGTATACAATCTGATCGAACAGAAGACCGTGTGCCAAAAGAAAACGGACATACACGTTCATCAGGAAGCATGTGAACCACAGGTGAATTGAGGATCGTCAGGAGAATATGGATTTTAAATTACATTCCGAGTACAAACCGACAGGAGATCAGCCGCAGGCGATCCGGGAACTGGTGGATGGTTTCCGGGCAGGCAATCAGTGTGAGACGCTGCTGGGCGTAACCGGCTCCGGCAAAACATTCACCATGGCAAATGTGATTCAGGAACTGCAGAAGCCTACCCTGATCATTGCCCACAACAAGACGCTGGCTGCCCAGCTCTACGGCGAGATGAAAGAATTTTTTCCGGAAAACGCCGTGGAATACTTCGTGTCCTACTACGATTATTACCAGCCGGAGGCCTATGTGCCCTCCTCTGATACGTATATCGCAAAGGATTCCTCCCGGAATGAGGAGATCGACAAGCTGAGATTATCGGCCACATCATCCCTCATTGAGCGGAAGGATGTCATCGTCATCTCTTCCGTCTCCTGTATCTATGGCCTCGGAAGTCCCAAAGATTACGAGAAAATGATCATTCCCCTTCGACCAGGGATGCAGAAGGACAGGGATGATGTGATCCGTGCCCTGATTGACATTCAGTATGAGCGGAACGAGATTGATTTTCACAGGGGAACTTTCCGTGTGCATGGAGATGTGATTGAAATTGTACCGGCAAATGAAAGTGAGACAGCGATCCGCGTGGAATTTTTCGGCGATGAGATCGACAGGATTACCTGTGTGGACATTCTGACAGGAGAGGTGAAACAGGATCTGAATTTTATTTCCATCGCCCCTGCGTCTCACTATGTCGTACCCCAGGAGACCATTGACCGCGCCACCAGGGATATCGAAGCGGAGCTGGAACTTCGGGTCGGTGAGTTCAAGGGAGAGGGAAAGCTTCTGGAGGCTCAGCGTATAGAGGAGCGGACGAATTTCGATATAGAGATGCTTCGGGAGACCGGCGTCTGCTCGGGAATCGAGAACTACTCCAGGCATATGTCCGGGCTGAAGCCCGGGGAACCGCCCTACACGCTGATGGACTTTTTTCCGGATGACTTCCTGATTATCGTAGACGAGTCCCATCGCACCATACCGCAGATCGGTGCGATGTACGCGGGAGACCGGTCCAGGAAATCCACGCTGGTGGATTATGGCTTCCGGCTTCCGTCAGCTCTCGACAATCGGCCGCTGAGCTTCGACGAATTCGAGGAGAGAATTGATCAGATTCTTTTTGTATCCGCGACCCCGGGAGAATATGAGGCGGAGCATGAATTACTTCGGGCGGAGCAGATCATTCGTCCCACAGGGCTGCTGGATCCGAAGGTGGATGTCCGTCCTGTGGAGGGACAGATTGATGATCTGATCGGCGAGATCAAAAAAGAAGTGGCCGCTCACCACAAGGTTCTGGTGACAACACTGACGAAGCGGATGGCGGAGGACCTCACGGATTACATGAAAGAGGCCGGCATACGCGTCAACTATCTCCACTCGGATATCGACGCACTGGAGAGGGCGAAGATCATCCGGGACATGAGACTGGACGTCTTCGATGTACTGGTGGGAATCAACCTTCTCCGTGAAGGTCTGGATATTCCCGAGATTACGCTGGTTGCCATACTGGACGCGGACAAGGAAGGCTTCCTCCGTTCGGAGACATCCCTGATTCAGACCATCGGACGTGCGGCCAGAAACTCCGAAGGACATGTCATCATGTACGCAGACAATATGACAGACTCCATGCGGAACGCCATCAGTGAGACCGAGCGACGACGTGCGGTACAGGAACTTTACAACGAAGAACATCATATCACTCCGCAGACGATTCAGAAGCGGGTGGGCGAACTGATCTCCATCTCCAGGGATGTGGCCGCTCGTGAGCGAAAACTGGAGAAGGATCCGGAGTCCATGACGAAGAAGGAACTGACGAAGCTGATTGCCGATGTGGAGAAGCAGATGAAAGCGGCAGCGGCCGAGCTGAATTTCGAAATGGCGGCACAGCTGCGTGACAGAATGAAAGAACTGAAGCAGACGCTCCTCGAGATTGAGGAGTGAGACTGTTCCTCCGGGGAAAGGCTCGTACAAACACAATTCTGTATGCAGGAAGCAAGACAGACAGTAGAGAGGTGAGACAGTACATGACGATCAATGAAATCGCATCGATGGCAGGCGTATCCAGAACAACCGTTTCCAGGTATCTGAACAACGGTTATGTCAGCGATGAAAAAGCGGAAAAAATCCGGAAGGTCATTGAAAAAACCGGATATGAGCCCTCCAGGCAGGCGCAGATGCTCCGCACCAAGCAGACCAAAGTCATTGGCGTCATTCTGCCCAAGCTGAATTCCGATTCCATCAGCAGGATGGTGGACGGCATCTCTGCCGTACTGACCAAGGCCGGTTATCAGACCGTCCTTGCGAACACCAGCAACGATGAGAAAGAGGAACTGAAATTCCTCCGGCTCTTTGCGGCAAACGGCAGCGTCGACGGAGTGATCCTCATCGGTACAATCCTCTCCGAGGCGCACAAGAAGATTATCGAGAACTACAGTCTTCCCCTGGTGATCCTCGGTCAGCAGACAGATCTCTGTTCCTGTGTCTACTATGACGACTACAACGCCGCCTACCGGCTCATGAAGCGTATACTTCAGTCCGGAGAGAGGGTTGCCTACATCGGAGTTACCGACAGGGATCAGGCGGCCGGACACGCCAGAAGAAGGGCGTATAACAATGCGCTGGAAGAAAATGGAACCACACCGCAGGAAGAAGACGCGGTCTTTACCGGTTTTAAGGTGGAATCCGGATACGCGGCGGCGAAAGAACTCTGGGCCAGAGGAAGACAGTACGACTCCGTATTCTGCGCCACAGACAGCATAGCCGTCGGTGCAATGCTCTATCTTAGGGAGCAGAACATCCGGATACCGGAGGATGTGCAGATCGTCGGCACCGGCGATACCGAGAAAGGTCACGTGGTGACCCCCGCCCTGACCACTGCCCACTACTATTACCGCACCAGCGGCAAAGAAACCGCGAGGCTGATGCTGGGTATGCTCTCTGGCAGAGAACCCGACCGCAAGTCCATCAAGATGGGCTACAAGATCATTGAGAGGGGCTCCCTCCGGCAAGTGGAAGATACCTAAGAAGAGAATGTAAGCTCAGCACAACAGAAATGCTCCATTTCTGTTGTGCTGAGCTTTTTTGTTAGAATGGAAAAGTGATTGACAACTAGGGGTATGCGATACGCGTAAAGGAGCAAAGCATACACACTCACACGTCGCTTCGTTGTCACCGCTCCGCCGCCTAATGCCGGTGCTTTCCGCAAACTCGTGCGCTTCGTTATTATGGACAACGTGCTCGATTTTGCCGGAAGCAGATGCAAATAGACGACGGAGCGCTGAGGACGAGAGCGACGTGTTCGCGCGTATACTCTGCCCCGCTCCGCGACGAATTGTTTGAATTATATATTTTAAACATACAATGGGAACGATACCGCATTTTCTTATGGATAGTCTACAAAAACACCTTTTAAATTTTGGGAAATCTACCGTGGAAGCTTTTATTTACAAAAAATTTGTAAGATTTTATAATATAAGTATCATGTGAGAACGATTCCACGTCTGCGCGGAAAGGTATGGATGCCGGGCGGGAATCGCAAATTAGAAGGAGGTTAACGACATGGCACTTGACTACAGAAAAGCGGCACAGGGAGTGCTGGACAACATCGGAGGGGCTTCCAATGTGGCTTCCGCAGCGCATTGCGCCACCAGGCTCCGTCTTGTCATCAATGACAATTCCAAAGTTAATAAGGAGGCCATCGAGAACGTGGATGGCGTCAAGGGATGCTTTGAGGCGGCAGGTCAGCTTCAGGTCATCTTCGGTACAGGAACAGTCAATAAGGTATTCGAAGAATTTATCAGTATTTCCGGCGTAGAAGCCGGAACAAAGGAATCCGCGAAGGAGGCGGCTGCCCAGAAGCAGAATCCGTTCTTCCGGGCCATCAAGACTCTTGGTGATGTATTCGTTCCGATCATTCCTGCGATCGTTGCGTCCGGACTTCTGACCGGTATCCTGGGAGGTCTTTCCAATGCGATTCCGGGTCTTTCCGACACACACTGGTATACCATCATCAATATGTTTGCCAGTGCGGCTCTCGGAATGCTTCCGATTCTGATCGCCATCAGTGCGGCGAAGAAGTTCGGCGGCAATCCCTTCCTTGCAGCAGTTATCGGCTATATCATGGTTAACCCCAGTCTTGTAAACGGCTGGAGCAAGCTCGTTGCCGACGAGAACGGACTGATGATTACGAACCCGGATATCGTCACCTGGTTTGAGCTTGGACCGCTGAAAGTTCAGAATGTGGGTTATCAGGGGCACGTTATTCCTGTCATCATCGCAATTCTGTTTATGAGTGTTCTGGAGAAATGGCTCCACAAACACGTGCCGGAGATCATCGATCTCTTTGTCACACCTCTTGTCACAGTACTTTGCACAGGTCTTCTTACCATCTTCATCATCGGACCTGTATTCTCAGGAATTGAGGAAATCATCCTCTCCGCAGCAAATGCTCTGATCCAGCTTCCGTTCGGTATCGGAGGATTGCTCATCGGTTTCTTCTATGCGTTTACGGTAGTTGCCGGCTTCCATCATATGTACAATATGATCGAGGCTCAGATGGTCAGCCAGAATCCTCCGGCGAACATCTGGATGCCTGTTGCAACAGCTGCAAACGTGGCTCAGGGTGCAGCTGCCATGGCAGTCGCATTCAAGACAAAGAACGAGAAGACCAAATCTGTTGCACTTCCGGCTTCTCTTTCTGCCTTCCTCGGAATTACCGAGCCGGCCATCTTCGGTGTGAACGTGCGTTACAGAAAACCTTTCATCGCCGGTTGTATCGGCGGCGCCATCGGAGGTATGGTTGCCTCCTGGTTCGGAATCAAGGCGACAGCATATGGAATTACCGGTCTGTTCGGCTATCTGATCACCACAGGTTTCTGGGTACAGTACACCATCGCAATGCTGGTGGCCTTCGCAGTAGCCTTTGCGGTTTCCTTTATTACATTCAAAGATCCGGAGCCCGCTGCACCGAAGGTGGCACCTGCACCGGCATCTGCACCGGCTCAGAGTAAGGCGGCAGGCGCAAAGAAAGTATTCGCTCCGGTGAAGGGAACAGCAATCAAGTCAGCAGAGATCAATGATCCCACTTTTGCAGCAGAGGCACTGGGAAAGGGTCTTGCAATTATCCCTTCCGAGGGAAGAATCGTGGCACCTTTTGACGGAACTGTAGAGATGGTTTTCGACACAAAACATGCCATTGCCCTCACCTCAGAGGACGGAGTGGAAATCCTGATCCATGTAGGTATCGATACTGTCAATCTGAAAGGATCCGGATACACGGCACATTGTGCCAACGGAGACAAGGTTAAGAAGGGACAGCTCCTTCTTGAGTTCAATATTGCGACAATCAAAGAGGCGGGGTATGAGACTACGACACCGGTTGTTGTCACCAATACCGATGACTTCAGTGATATCAAAGTACTGAGAACAGGCGCTGTCGAAGAAGGACAGGAAGTCCTCGAAATATGCTGAAAGGCAGAGACGGATGGCGGCAGAGGTTTCACCTCATGCCGCCTGAAGGCTGGTTGAATGACCCGAACGGCCTGTGTCAGTTTCAGGGTATCTACCATGTGTTTTTTCAGTATTCTCCGAATGAACCGGGGCCGGATGGAAGAAAGGCCCGGACCTGGGGGCATTACGCAGGAGAGGATCTTCTCCATCTGAAATTTTGCGGCGTGCCCTTCTGGCCGGTGGATCCCGTGGACCGGGATGGCTGCTATTCAGGATCCGCGCTGGTTCAGGGAGAAGAAGTCATGCTCTATTACACCGGAAATGTGAAGCAGCCGGGAGATCATGACTATACATATTCAGGAAGAGAAGCCAACGAAATCCTGGTAAAGACAGACGGAAAAACCTTTGGTTTTAAGCAGACGGTTCTGGTAAACAGTGATTATCCGAAAGATTGCACCTGCCATGTCAGAGATCCAAAGGTCTGGCAGGAAGGGAATAGCCTGTACATGGTTCTCGGCGCCCGTGTGGCGGGACCGGACAGGAATGCGCAGACAGACTACGGCGAGGCGCTGTTCTATCGAAGTGAAGACGGACTTCATTGGACGCTGATGAAGACTCTTACCACACCGGAGCGATTCGGATATATGTGGGAGTGTCCGGACTACTTTGAGATCGACGGACATAAGGTTCTGGGCATCTGTCCCCAGGGACTGGAGGCGGAAGAATTCCGCTATCAGAACATTTATCAGTCGGGTTACTGGCTGGTGGACGGGGAACTCGAAGGGGAGCAGGTGCTTCACGATTTTACCGAGTGGGATTATGGCTTCGATTTCTACGCGCCCCAGACGTTCGTGGACGAGTCCGGCAGAAGGCTGTTGATCGGCTGGGTCGGCATGCCGGATGAACCTTATAAGAATCCTACGGCAGCCCTTTCCGGGAAGAGCTGGGAGAACTGTCTTACAGTTCCCCGTGAACTGACCTGGGAGAACGGCCGGATTTATCAGAATCCGGTTCCCGAGCTGAAGGAGCTCCGCTATGACGAGACGCATATCTTCCCGGATCAGGAGATGATCCTTCCGGATGGCGCGGGAGATTTCGAGATCTCCTTCCTGGAGGGAGATGAGGAAGAAAAATGGGAAGTCGTCATCGGAGACGGACTGACACTGACTTATGATGAGGGAATATTCCGAATGGAACTGACGGAGGCTGTGGGCTGCGGAAGAACAATCCGCCGGCTACAGGTTCCGGATATTCAGTTTATGAGGATTCTTGTGGACAGCTCGGTAGCGGAAATCTACCTGAATGACGGGCAACTTGTACTCACCACGAGATTCTATCCGGCATACGACGGAGAGCAGCAGGATCTGCGGGTATCATTCCGATGCGGAAATGCTGCCATCACCGGCTGGAAGATGAGCTGTATGCAGACAAACAAAGAGCTGATCTGACCGCCGGAAACGAGGGGAAAGATTTTTCAGACTCCCCTCCGGATTATACTCACGGGCACAGACAAGTCACATAAAAGCATAGTTTTATCAGCTTGTTCAGACATGTGTTACTTGGTATAATGAACTGAAAACTATCCATCACAGAATCAAAAGGAGGATTCAAGAGAATGAAATCTTTTAAATATGTTATCACTGATCCGGTAGGAATTCACGCAAGACCTGCACAGACTCTTGTTGCCGATGCGAAGAAATATGCTTCCAAGATCACCATCGAGTGTAACGGAAAGAGTGCCGGTGCTACAAGTCTGATCAAACTCATGAGCCTCGGAATCAAGAAGGATGATGAGATCACTGTTACCGTTGAGGGTGACGATGAAGAGGCAGCAGCAGTAAGTTTTGAGGAATTCCTTAAAGCGAATCTTTAATCATAGGAGCATATAAATGGAGAAATATACAGGCAAGGCCATATTTAAAGGAGTTGCGATCGGCAGAATTCTTTTCTACGGCAAGCAGGAGAATACTGTCAAGAGAAGCAAGATCGAAGATACGGCGGCCGAGATCCAGAGATATGAGGATGCACGTAAAAAGTCGATCGAGCAGCTCAACAGTCTTTATACGGATGCTGTCAAGAAGGTTGGCGAAGAGAATGCAGCAATTTTTGAAGTGCATGCCATGCTTCTTGATGATGATGATTTTAATGATTCTGTTCACAATATGATTGAGACGCAGAAGGTAAATGCAGAATATGCAGCTGCAGTTACCGGGGAGAACTTTTCACGCATGTTTGCGGAGATGGATGATGAGTATTTCAAAGCCCGTTCCGCGGACATGAAGGATATCTCCGAGCGTGTGATCTCTGTTCTGACAGGTAAAGAGACGAATTACACCTTTGATGAGCCGGTGATCATCGCGGCTGACGATCTGATGCCCAGTGAGACGGTTCAGCTCGACAAGGACAAGGTACTTGCCTTTGTTACGAAGTTCGGCTCCGCGAACTCGCACACAGCGATCCTGGCAAGAACGATGAATATTCCGGCTCTGATCAATGTGCCGGTTACTCCGGACTGGGACGGCAAAATGGCCATTGTGGACGGACATACAGGTGCGTTCTACATCGACCCGGATGAGGAGACCGTGAAGGACATGCAGGCGAAGCGCGAGAAGGATCTCGAGGCGAGACGACTGCTTCAGGAGCTGAAGGGAAAGGAGAATGTATCTCTGGATGGCCAGAAGATCAATCTCTTCGCAAATATCGGTTCGCTGGCGGATGTCGGTTCGGTTCTTCAGAATGACGGTGGCGGCATCGGCCTCTTCCGCAGTGAGTTTATCTACATCGGACGCGATACCATGCCCACCGAAGAGGAACAGTTCTCTGTATACAAAACCGTTGCGGAGAACATGGCCGGCAAGAAGGTCATTATCCGTACGCTGGATATCGGAGCGGACAAGCAGGTGGATTACCTGGGACTGGAGAAAGAGGACAATCCTGCTCTTGGCTTCCGTGCCATTCGTATCTGTCTGACAAAACCGGAGATTTTCAAGACGCAGCTTCGCGCAATTTATCGCGCCAGCGTTTTTGGCAGAATCTCCATTATGTATCCGATGATCACTTCGGTAGAGGAAGTGGAAGAGATCCAGAAGATCGTCACGCAGGTGAAGGCTGAGCTGGATGCAGACGGCATTCCCTACGGCGAGGTTGAGCAGGGTATCATGATTGAGACCCCTGCGGCAGCGGTGATCAGCGACGAGCTTGCAAAGATGGTCGACTTCTTCAGTATCGGTACCAACGATCTGACCCAGTACACACTGGCTATGGATCGCCAGAATGACAAGCTGGACAGATTCTATAATTCTCACCACAAGGCAATCCTTCGACTGATTCAGAAGGTAGTCGAGAATGGACATGCCGGCGGCGCATGGGTCGGTATCTGCGGAGAACTAGGCGCAGACACTTCTCTGACCGAGACTTTCCTCCAGATGGGTGTGGACGAGTTGTCCGTATCACCTTCCATGATTCTTCCGGTGAGGGATGCGATCCGCAAGAGTCACGCAAAGAAGGCGTAAGATCACGCACAGTCTGTGGAGGATGAATGGATCATCATTTTTGCAGACTGTGTTGAATATTGGCAAATAATGTAACCTTCGTTAGATTATTTCACATGATGGGCCGGCTATTCTGAAAGAATAGCCGGCTCTGTTCTTTTTTTGGACAACAGATCCTTTGATATTGTTATTTCTGAAGGCCGATAGTATAATAGACGAAGTAATTTCATGTTCGAAAATACCTTAATCGATTTGCTAAGGTTTCAGGAGGAAATCATGAAGAGAATTTTATTTGCAGCGTCAGAGTGTGTTCCTTTCATCAAGACAGGAGGATTGGCGGATGTTGTAGGTTCGTTGCCGAAGTGTTTTGATAAGAGATACTTTGACTGTAGAGTTATTCTCCCGAAGTACAAAGCAATTGGGGAGAAATACTCCGGTCAGATGCAGTACATCACAAACTTCTATATGGATCTGAACTGGAGACAGCAGTATGTCGGCATCTTTAAGATGGAATACGAGGGAATCACCTTCTATTTCATTGACAACGAAGAGCATTTTTCCGGAGATCAGATTTATGACGGTATGCCCTGGGATCTTGAGAAGTATGCGTATTTTTCCAAGGCGGTTCTGTCTGTTCTTCCCACTCTGGATTTCCGTCCGGACGTCATTCACTGTCACGACTGGCAGACAGGACTGCTTCCGGTGTATCTCCACGAGAGGTTCCAGGACAACCCGTTCTATCAGGGAATCAAGAGCGTTATGACGATTCACAACCTGAAGTTCCAGGGAGTCTGGGATGTGGACAGCATGAAGAGCATCACAGGTCTCTCGGATTATTATTTCACACCGGATAAACTGGAATACCAGAAGGACGGTAACTATCTGAAGGGCGGCCTTGTTTATGCGGACGCCATCACAACCGTAAGTAAAACCTATGCGGAGGAGATCAAGACACCGTTCTATGGTGACGGTCTCGACGGCCTTATGCGTGCCCGCGCGAATGATCTGCGTGGTATCGTAAACGGTATTGATTACGACGATTACAATCCGGAGACGGATCCCTGTATCGTTCAGCACTACAATCCGAAGAATTTCCGCAAAGAGAAGATTAAGAACAAAACAGCGCTTCAGCAGGAGCTTGGACTGGAAGTTGATCCGAAGAGAATGATGATCGGCGTTGTGTCAAGACTCACAGATCAGAAGGGCTTTGATCTCATCGCATATATGATGGATGAGCTGTGTCAGGATGCTGTCCAGCTGGTAATTCTCGGTACCGGTGATCCGAAGTACGAGAACATGTTCCGTCATTTTGCTTGGAAATATGACAAGAAGGTTTCTGCGAATATCTATTATTCCAACGAGCTCTCCCACAAGATCTATGCGGCCAGTGACGCTTTCCTTATGCCGTCGCTGTTTGAGCCCTGCGGACTTAGCCAGCTCATGAGTCTCCGCTACGGAACCGTTCCGATTGTCCGTGAGACAGGCGGTCTTCGCGATACCGTAGAACCCTATAATGAGTACGAGGGAACCGGTACAGGTTTCTCCTTCGCAAATTACAATGCCCACGAGATGCTGGGTACCATCCGCTACGCTGAGAGAATCTACTATGACAAGAAGCGGGAGTGGAATAAAATCGTCGACCGCGCCATGGCTGCAGACTTCTCATGGCAGCAGTCCGCGCTCCAGTATCAGGAGCTGTACGACTGGCTGGTAGGCTGATTCAAAAAACAGAATACGAAATAAAAAGAATGAAAGAGCAAAGGTGCCTGATGTGTCGGGTATCTTTGCTCTTTTTTGTGTTATAGAAATTCCTCCGGAATTCCCATAACACAAAACGCTCCGCTTAGATGCGCACTCGCGCAATATGTAGATGCGTTGCATCCGCGCTCGGCGCGAGAATGTCGCTAGCGACATTCTTTTTTATAAATAAGCATAGAGGAGAGGAATAAGAAATGGTTACTTGTATGGATGTCAATAATCTGAAGCTGGACGGAATGGAGCTGGTGGCGGGAGAAGACGGTCTGCACCGCATCGTGTCCTGGGCTTATCTGGTGCAGACCAGACCCTATGACGAGCATATGAATCAGGGGAATTTTGCCCTGATTGTGGTGGATTATGTCCGTTTTGATTTCGATGAGGTGAGGCGCACCATGGAGGAGCTCAATGATCTGGGAATCTCCGGCCTTGCCATCTCCGTGGTGGATGATAAAGAGTTTATTCCGCAGGATATCATCGACCGGGCGGAGGAGCTTGCACTGCCTCTTTTTTTTGTGCGCTGGAAAGGGGCTTCTTTCGTGGATATCTCCCAGAGTATCGGAAAGCTTATTCTGGAGACGGGTATCGTCAACAAGCGGACCGGAGATTATCTCTACAACCTGCTCTTCGGTTACGATGTGAATGACCGCTATGTCAAAAAGATCTCAGGTCATTTCGGCATCAACTTCAGCAGACCCTACCGGGTGGGGATTATTGCTGTAGACCGGACCTACGGTATCAATCTCGAGCAGGATGAGCACATCTATGAGTATTAC
Organism: Eubacterium sp.; assembly: GCA_024684035.1. Lineage (GTDB taxonomy): Bacteria > Bacillota > Clostridia > Lachnospirales > Lachnospiraceae > Bilifractor. The sequence continues at coordinate 84,451 of JAIKXQ010000077.1, forward strand.
GCCAACTGTCTGAATCGCGAGGTGATCCGCATGAAAGGGCGGCCCATGTTCATGCGCTTTCTGAACAAATTCGTGCTGCTCTTTGAGGCGAAGGAGAACAAGGAGACGGAGCGGGAGCTGGAGATGATGCTTCAGAAACTGGATAACTCGCCCAAATTCAAGGGAATTATCCGAAGTACCTGTATTCTGGGCGGAGCCTATACGGATCCGAGGAAATACGGACAGAGTTATCAGGAGGCGAAGCGGCTGATCCCGAAGAAGGATCTGCTGCCGAATCCTTCCCACAAAAAGGTCTTAAGTGCCAGCTCCATGGGGATTTACCAGTTCATGTTCCGGGGAAGTGATCAGAGGGAGATTCTCGATTACTGCAATGGCAAACTGAACAAGCTGGAGGAGTATGATCACGCCAACGGAACCTTTTTGCAGGAGACGCTGCTGGCTTACTTCATGAACGGCTTTAACAATGCGAAGACGGCGGAGACTCTCTTTATTCACCGGAACTCCCTGGTTTACAGACTACGGAAGATCGAGGAACTTCTGGAAATGGAGATCACGGATTACATGGAGTACCTGGATGTTTTGAACTGTATTCTCGTGAAGCGGCTGATGTTTCTGTGAGAGAGTACAGTCAATGACAGGCACGAGACGGGGCAGAGATGCCGGCTGATCACAGGTCGTGGAGGAGGATTGTGCAAAGAGCCCGTTTCAACTGTGCATTTTGCACGTTGTAAATCATCAGGCTGTCTTGTAGAATTCCAATCAAGCAAAGGCGCTGAGGAAACAGAAAAAAGTTTCCCGGCGCCTTTCTTCGTTCCATTAAGGATTTATCCGAAATCCGCGGAACAAAAAAGAAGCCCCGGAATAAGTGATGGCGCGAAATAAAAGAATCATATTTACAGAAATGTGATGAGGAGGAAAAGGATATGAAAAACAAGATGAGAATTGTAAAAAACATGATCACAGCAGCTGTGGCAGCTTCCATGGCAATGGCCTGTCTTACCGGATGCGGGTCTTCTTCCGGATCGGGAACGGATGCATCTTCTGCTTCCGCAACAGCCTCTTCGGTAAAAGCAGGATCTGCGGAAAGCTCAAAGGGAGTCTTAAGAGTCGGTATGGAATGTGCCTATCCTCCTTTTAACTGGTCGCAGGATTCCGCCACAACACCGGACGGAAGCAAGGCAGTTCCGATTTACGATTCCAATCTTTACACATACGGCTACGATGTGGCAGTGGCTCAGATGATTGCCGATGAGCTGGACATGGAACTGGAGATTCACAAAGTGGAGTGGTCCTCCATCGGTATTTCCATGGATGCCGGCGACTATGACTGCATCATCGCAGGTATGGGACGCACCGCAGAGAGAGAAATGGCCTACTCCTTCACAGAGCCTTACTACTACAGAGACAACTGTATTGTAGTGAAGAAGGACGGCCCCTACGCATCGGTTACCGGCCTCTCACAGCTGGCAGGCAAAGGATGCAAGGTAAGCACACAGCTGGGAACAGGTTGGATTCCTCTTCTGGATCAGGTCGAGGGAGCCGAGACGGGAATGAATTATGAGACAACATCCGAATGCTTCATGGCAGTATCCAACGGCGTGGCAGATGTATGTATCGTGGATCTTCCGACCGCACAGTCGGCACTCCTTACCAACAAGGATCTGAAGATCATCACCTTTAATAAAGATGATACCTTCACTGGAGATGAGGAGATGGTTAACGTTTGTATCGCCACCAGAAAAGATGATACGGCTCTCCGTGACAAGATTCAGGGAGCTATGGATTCGCTTGGATGGAATGACAGGGACAAGATGAACGAACTTATGGACCGTGTAATCGGTCAGCAGCCCGCGGCTAACTGAGATCTGAAAGAATGCTATCCGTGCGGTCGGAGGAACGAAGGTATTTGAACTTAACCTTCGCAGGCATCTAGCCGCACAGGCAGAAGCGATCTTGGTTCACATCATCCGGCCGGTGTATACCGGCCGGTGAATGAATAAAGAAGGAACAGAGTTATGGGACACGTTATATTAGCAATCGCAGATCCGCAAAACTCCATAGAGTGGATGGTTTTTCTCACACAGAAGTATCTGAAGATGTTTCTGGACGGCACCTGGCTGACTTTGTACATAGCGGTGTCCGGAACGATCCTTGGATTTTTGCTCGGTTATATCATCGGAATCATTCAGGACATCCGGATCGGTCAGGCAGATCAGCCCCTTCGCAAATTTTTCGTCAGAGGACTCAAGGCGATCGCAGGCATCTACGTGGAAATCTTCCGTGACACGCCGATGATCGTACAGGCGATGATCATCTATTACGGAATCAAACAGATGGGCGTAGATTTAAGCCCTGTGCTGGCCGGAATTCTCGTAACCGTTCTGAACACGGGAGCGTACATGGCAGAGACGGTGAGAGCAGGTATCGGCTCCATCGACATCGGACAGAGAGAAGGCGCCTGGGCAATGGGAATGTCACCGATGAAGACGATGCTCTATATCGTGCTTCCCCAGGCTTTCAAAAATATCATCCCCGAGATGGGAAATACGTTTCTCACCAACCTGAAGATGACCTCGGTTCTCAATGTCATTGCCGTCCAGGAGCTGTTTATGGCGGCCAAGACGGTGGGCGGAAACTACTACAAGTACTTTGAGAGTTACCTTGTCATCGCGGTGATCTATTTTGTCCTCTGCTTCCTCTTCAACAAGGGCTTCAAGCTGCTGGAGAAGCTGCTGGAAGGAAAGACAGATTACGCGCTGGCGGTGGAGTACATGGATAATCAGTAAGGAGAAGGCATATGGGTGAAAAAATCATAAGCATACAGGGACTGAGCAAATCCTTCGGGGATCATGAAGTTCTAAGAAAAATTGACATGGAGGTGGAGTCCGGAGAGGTGATCTGCATCGTCGGGTCCTCCGGCTCCGGCAAATCGACCTTCCTTCGGTGTATCAATAAGCTGGAGCGGCAGAGCTCGGGCAAGATTCTCTATCACGGAAAAGAAGTCAGGGATGTGCAGCGGGACGTCAACGAATACCGCGCGAAGGTAGGGATGGTTTTCCAGTCCTTTAACCTGTTCAACAACATGACGGTTCTTGAGAACTGCATGATCTGTACAAGAAAAGTACTCCACATCTCCAGGCAGGAGGCTTTTGACCGGGCGATCACACATCTGAAAGAAGTCGGTATGGCACCTTATATTCACGCGAAACCTTCACAGCTTTCCGGAGGACAGAAGCAGCGGGTGGCCATTGCAAGATCCCTGTGCATGAATCCGGAGGTTCTTCTCTTTGACGAGCCTACCTCGGCGCTGGATCCGGAGATGGTTGGAGAGGTGCTGAATGTTATGAAAGAACTGGCGACTACCGGACTGACCATGATCATTGTGACTCATGAGATGGCCTTCGCCAGGGATGTATCCACGAGAACCGTCTTTATGGACAGAGGACTGGTGGCAGAGGATGCTCCTCCGTCCGAGCTCTTCACAAACCCGAAGAACCCGCGAACCAGAGAATTCCTCAGCAGATATCTCGCGGGGTGAGAAGAGGAGGATGGAAAAATGAAGAAATTTGTTGTTACGTTTGCCAGGGGCTTCGGCTCAGGGGGCAAGGAGATCGCTTCCCTTCTTGCGCAGCATCTGGGGATCCACTGCTATGAGAACCGGATTCTGACCCTGGCCAGTCAGCTCAGCGGACTGGATGAAAATGTTTTTGCAGGGGTGAATGAGAAAATCCGTTCCACCGGCGGGTTCTCGGGCTTCTTGAGAGGACTTCCCAGATCAAAGAACTACATCGCAAAGAATGAAAAATTCGTCTCCGACGAAAAACTCTTTGAGTATCAGTGTGAGATCATCCGGAATCTGGCGGATCAGGAGTCCTGCGTCATTGTCGGAAAGTGCGCGGATTATGTTCTGCGGGACAGGGACAATGTGGTGAGCATCTACATTGAAGCGCCCAGAGCTTTCTGTCTGAAGCGGACCATGGAACACATGGGAGTGACGGAGCAGGTGGCCAATGCGACCATCTCACAGACGGATAAATACCGGGCGGATTATTACGCTCACTACACAAACGGAAACTACTGGACCAATCCCGTGAACTACGACATGACACTGAACAGTGAAAGAGTCGGTGTGGAAAACTGCGTAAAGGTTATTGAACAGTATCTGCTATTCAAGGGCTTTATCACAGAGGAAGATCTGAAGACACAGCAGTAAATACCGGGACATTTTTTTTCGGCCGGTACTTGCGTTCGCGGAAGAGCCGGCCGAATACACGGAAACAAAAGAAACAGACGAACAGGAGGATGGAATCATGAGATTAGCAGATACAGGCTTAACGGCACAGGATATCAAGGATAAAGTAAACAAATATATGATCGAGACCTACGAGAGATTCGATTTTCTCGCGGAATCCGCCAAAGAACAGTACATCTACGATGAGGACGGAACACCCTATCTGGATTTCTACGCAGGTATTGCGGTAAACTCCGCCGGCAACTGTAACGAGAAGGTTGTGGAGGCTGTCTGTGAGCAGACGAAGACCCTGATGCATACCTTTAACTATCCATACACAATTCCTCAGGCTCTTCTGGCCGAGAAGGTCTGCACCACCATCGGTATGGACAGGATCTTCTACCAGAACTCCGGAACAGAGGCCAATGAGGCGATGATCAAGATGGCCAGAAAGTACGGCATCGAGAAATACGGACCCAACAGATACCATATCGTCACGGCGAAGATGGGCTTCCACGGCAGAACCTTCGGTGCCATGTCCGCCACTGGTCAGCCGGGAAACGGCTGCCAGATCGGCTTCGGTCCCATGGCCTACGGTTTCTCCTATGCGCCTTACAATGATCTGCAGGCCTTCAAAGATGCCTGTACCGAGAACACCATCGCGATCATGATTGAGCCGGTACAGGGCGAGGGCGGTGTACACCCGGCCACGATGGAATTCATGAAGGGCCTTCGCGAGTTCTGCGACGAAAAGGGAATGCTGCTTTTGATCGATGAGGTTCAGACCGGCTGGTGCAGAACCGGTAAGGTCATGAGTTTCATGCACTATGGAATCAAGCCGGATATCGTATCCATGGCAAAGGCTCTCGGCGGCGGAATGCCGATCGGTGCGATCTGCGCTACAGAAGAAGTATCAAAGGCCTTCTCCGCAGGATCCCATGGAACAACTTTCGGCGGACATCCGGTGAGCTGCGCGGCTGCTCTTGCCCAGGTGAATGAACTGATCAGTCGTGATCTGGCAGGCAACGCTGCAGAGATGGGTGCATACTTTATGGAGAAATTAAAAGAACTTCCTCATGTGAAAGAAGTCCGTGGACAGGGACTCCTTGTGGGCGTGGAATTCGATGACTCCGTGAATGCCGTGGATGTCAAACACGAATGTCTCCACAGAAAACTCCTGCTTACTGCCATCGGCGATCACATCATCCGCATGGTTCCGCCGCTGATCATCAACAAAGAAGACTGTGACAAGGCGTGTGAGATCATTGGTGAAGCAGTAAAAACTCTGGCATAGGAGAGGAATTATGAACGCATTTACTTTTTCTGTTCCACAGAACATTACCTTCGGCCGGGGAGCTCTCGGGGAGGTTCCAGGCATTGTAAAAAAGATGAAGGGAACCAGAGCTTTCATCATCTCCGGCCCTCATCTGAAAAAGGCAGGCCTTGTTGACCGGGTTGCGGAAAAACTGCAAGCGGCGGGGATCGATTGCGGTGCCTTCACCGAGACGGAGGGAAATCCGTCCACGGACACGGTGGAAAAGGCAGCGGCTGCGTTTAAAGAGTACGGCGCGGATCTCATCATAGCATTCGGCGGCGGCTCACCCATGGATGTGGCAAAGGCCGTGGCAGTTGTCGGAAACTATGGCGGCAGGATCACCGATTATGAGGGCGTGGGGAAGGTACCGGGTCCTGTGAGCCCGATGCTGGCGATTCCGACAACTGCGGGAACCGGCTCCGAAGTGACAGCCTTTTCCGTGATCACCGATCACGAGAGGGATTATAAGCTGACGGTCGGCAGCACCTATCTGCTTCCGGACGCCGTCGTTCTGGATCCGGAGCTGATCACCACAGTCCCGGAGAAAACCGCGGCCTATTGTGGCGTGGACGCCATGGTTCACGCACTGGAGAGCTACATTTCACTGGCGGCGTCCCCCTTCTCCGATATGTGTGCCCTGCAGGCACTGGAGCTTCTGGGAAAAAATATCCGCACTTACGTGGCAGACAGAACCAATCCGGAGGCGGCCGAGGGAATGCTGGTCGGTTCGCTCTTCGCGGGCATCGCTTTTTCCCATGCGAGACTGGGGAATGTGCACGCCATGAGCCATCCGGTGAGTGCCTTCTTTGATGTGCCTCACGGCCTGGCAAACGCCGTGATTCTTCCGGAAGTCACGGCCTTTAACGAGACGGCCGCGGCGGAAGGTAAGTACTATAAGATCTATGAACGGATTTCCCTTCAGCCCGTGCCGGAGGAAAAATTTGAACCGTCCATGCTGGCCGGAGAATTGAGAGAGTTGAATACATCTCTGGGTATACCGGATAGACTGACAGCGGTGGGCGTGAAAGAAGAAAAGATCGGGGAGATGGCACGGGATGCCATGAAGAGCGGAAACATCGCCGTGAACCCGAGAACCACAACCCTGGAAGATGTCATCGCATTGTATAAGAAACTGTTATGAGAGGAGCCTTGTGGCTCCTCCATTTGATTTTATTGACATATATCGTCTGAAAGTATACTGTAGATATATAGATGGATAAACATAAAAATTAAAAAACCTTTCAAACCTTCGTTGACAAGATCGGACAAGTAGTGTACGATAGGTCTATCAAATACGAACAGACGTTCGTAGAAGAGGATGAGGAGATAAAACAATGCCAGTTGATGAGAATAAGATGAAAGCTCTAGATGTTGCACTTTCCCAGATTGAGAAGCAGTTCGGCAAGGGAACTGTCATGAAACTCGGTGATCAGGGGGCAAGCCTGAATGTAGAGGCGATACCGACTGGTTCCCTCAGTCTCGATATCGCGCTGGGTGTCGGTGGTATTCCCCGTGGAAGGATTGTAGAGATCTACGGACCGGAGTCCTCCGGTAAGACGACAGTCGCCCTTCACATGGTATCCGAGGTACAGAAGAGAGGCGGAATTGCCGGCTTTATCGACGCGGAGCATGCCCTTGATCCGGTTTACGCGAAGAACATCGGTGTGGACATCGATAACCTGTATATTTCTCAGCCGGATTCCGGTGAGCAGGCTCTGGAGATCACAGAGACCATGGTTCGTTCCGGAGCGGTTGATATCATTATCGTCGATTCCGTAGCAGCCCTTGTTCCGAAGGCAGAGATTGACGGCGAGATGGGAGATTCCCATGTGGGACTTCAGGCGCGTATGATGTCTCAGGCCTGCCGTAAGCTCACAGCTGCCATCAGTAAGACAAACTGCGTGGTAGTCTTCATCAACCAGCTTCGTGAGAAGGTGGGCGTTATGTTCGGAAACCCGGAGACGACGACAGGTGGACGGGCGTTGAAGTTCTACGCTTCCGTCAGACTGGATGTCAGAAGAGTGGAGTCCCTGAAGCAGGGCGGAGATGTGGTCGGAAACCACACCCGCGTGAAGATCGTTAAGAACAAGGTCGCTCCGCCTTTCAAGCAGGCGGAATTCGATATCATGTTCGGAAAGGGAATCTCCAGAGAGGCGGATATCCTGGATCTGGCGGCAAATCTCGGAATCGTTCAGAAAAGCGGCGCGTGGTATGCATACCTTGGAGAGAAGATCGGCCAGGGACGTGAGAACGCGAAGCAGTATCTCTCTGAGAATGTGGACACCATGAATGAGATCGAGACAAAGGTTCGTGAGGCCTATGGCCTGATCCCGGCTTCGGAAGCTGCAGGAGATGCAGAGGGCAAGGACGAGTAAGTCTGAACAGGAACGGATAGATACGGATTAGCACGTATAAATACAAAGGCTGTCGCACATGAGCAGGAACCTGTGAATATGTAAGTGTTGCATATGAGTTCATGCCGGTGTGACAGCCTTTTTGTCGCATAGGAAATAATTACTCCGCATTTTCTGTGAGACAAAAACGCTCTGCTTAGATGCGTAGTCCGCAGATATGAGATTGGCTCGAGGATCTGATTTTGGAGGAAAAGGGTATGAAAGAGTGGAAGATCGAAGGAAAAGAGGAGCATCCGGTGGAGACGCCGGAAGGAGAGGCCGGGAAGGCCGCTGTCAGAGCTATGAAGATTCTTCTGTATAAGCAGCGCTCAGAGCAGGAACTCCGGCAGAAACTTCAGGAGGAGGGCTATGAGGCTGACGCCATTGATCTTGCGGTGGGATACTGTGCCTCTTTTGGTTATGTCAACGACAGGAAATATGCAGAGAATTATCTCTTAAGCTACAGGAACCGGAAGAGTGCCCGTGTGATCCGGAGCGAACTGGAACAGAGAGGGGTAGCCTCGGTGGTGATCGATGAAGCTTTTGAGGAACATCCCTACGAAGAGATGGAAATTGCGAACGAGCTTGTGAGGAAGAAGGCAGGAGTTCCCCACAGGCTGGATGACAGGGAACTGCGGAGAACCTACGGGTATCTGGCAAGAAAAGGTTTTTCCTCCTCTGTGATCTGGGGCGCGATCCACAGATATCAGGAAGAGGCAGCGGGCGAGGATTGACGCGTGATTCTGCTCGCGCACCTTTTGTCTGCGGCGCTCACCGGGAGGATGAGGGGCTGGGGACCGAAGTCCGCTTGCGGACTTTGTTCATATGATTTATACTGAATTTACAAGAACAATGTTATGATAAAAAAGAATATGATATAATAGGAAACATATAAGAGCCTGTTGAGCGGGCGAAGAACGGATGTGTGACCCCGGAGTTCCTTGTGAAGGGGACCGGGGATGAGTCAAACGCTGTACCTGCAGATCGAGAAGATAGAAAGGGTGGTGGACATTCCATGTCTAGATATGTGTATCCGGCAGTATTCAAACAGAACGGCCCGAAAGGGTATACGGTTACTTTTCCTGATGTGCCTGAGTGTACCGCGTCGGGGATCAGTCTCAATAACGGAATTGTTCGAGCAGAGGACGCGCTTTCTCTGGCACTGTATGACCTTGAAGTACTGGGGCACGACATTCCGTCGCCTACGCCCATCCGGCAGGTATCCCTGGCTCAGGATGAATTTGTTACATATATTCGTTGTGATACCCTTGATTATCAGAAGAAATTCAACAGCAAAGCAGTGAAAAAGACACTCACGATCCCGCAGTGGATGAATGATCTGGCGACGAAGGCAGGCGTCAATTTTTCCAAACTGCTGCAGGAAGCGATTATCGAAGAGTTAAAACTCAGGTGAGATTCTACTCATTTTTAATGGCAGAATGACCAATGTGTCGTTGACAAATATATAAAATATGAATAAAATAAATATGTTGTGAGCTTTGAAAATTAAATAAGGAGGTACACCTGTAATGAACTCGACGATGATCACTGTAATCGTTGCGCTCATTGCTGTGGTGGTCACTGTACTTATTGCAGCTCCGCTCGCTGCTAAAATGGCGGTTGCCCAAAAAGTCCGTGAAGACAAAGAGAAGCTTGGAAGCGCGGATGAGAAGGCACGAAGCATTATAGATGAGGCGATTAAAACTGCTGAGACGAAGAAGAGAGAATCTCTTCTGGAGGCCAAAGAGGAAGCTCTGAAGCTGAAGAATGAGCAGGAGAAAGAGAATCGTGAGCGTCGCGCAGAACTGCAGAAGTATGAGAAACGTGTGCTGTCGAAAGAGGAATCCGTAGACAGAAAGGCGAACCAGCTGGAACGCCGTGAGAGTGATCTTGCAGCAAAAGAGACGGAATTACACAAGAAAGAGAAAGTAGTCGAAGAATTACAGACACAGCGTGTACAAGAGCTGGAGAAAATCTCCGGCATGACCTCCGAAGAAGCAAAAGATTTCCTTTTAAAATCTGTTGAAGAAGAAGTAAAGACAGACGCAGCCAAACTCTACAAAGAGGCTGTAGCCAGGGCGAAGGACGACGCGGATAAGAGAGCACAGGAGTTTGTTGTTACGGCAATTCAGAAATGTGCGGTGGATCATGTATCTGAATCCACGATTTCCGTTGTGGAACTTCCCGGAGATGAGATGAAGGGCCGAATCATCGGACGTGAGGGTAGAAATATCCGTGCGCTCGAGCAGGCTACCGGCGTAGATCTGATTATCGATGATACGCCGGAGGCAGTTGTTCTCTCATCCTTCGATCCGGTCAGAAGAGAGGTGGCGAGAATCGCCCTTGAGAAACTGATCGTGGACGGACGTATTCATCCGGCCAGAATCGAAGAGACTGTGGAGAAGGCAAAGAAAGAAGTTGAGAACAGAATGCGCGAAGAGGGTGAGAGCGCTCTTCAGGAAGCCGGTGTTCACGGAATCCATCCGGAACTCATCAAGCTCCTTGGTCGCATGACCTTCCGTACAAGTTACGGACAGAATGCACTGAAGCATTCCATTGAGGTCGCTCAGCTCTGCGGACTGCTGGCCGGCGAAATCGGTCTTGATATCCGCATGGCCAAGAGAGCAGGACTCCTTCATGATATCGGTAAGTCCATCGATCATGAAGTGGAAGGTTCTCATATTCAGATCGGTGCCGACCTTTGCAGAAAGTACAAAGAGCCGGCGATCGTTATCAATGCGGTTGAGTCACATCACGGGGATGTAGAGCCTCAGTCACTGATCGCATGTATCGTACAGGCAGCTGATGCAATTTCGGCTGCAAGACCGGGTGCCCGTCGTGAGACACTCGAGACATACACAAACAGATTAAAGGATTTGGAAGACATCTCGGATTCCTTCAAGGGAGTTGAGAAGTCCTTTGCTATTCAGGCAGGAAGAGAAGTACGCGTTATGGTCATCCCTGATCAGGTGAGCGATGCGGATATGGTATTGCTTGCGAGGGATATTGCGAAGAAGATTGAAGATCAGATGCAGTATCCGGGTCAGATCAAGGTGAATGTAATTCGCGAAAGCCGTGTCACAGATTACGCGAAGTAATGAAGTTGTACAGGTAATATTGAGCTGTAGTATTCGAAAGAATGCTACAGCTTTTCTTATCTCATGGGAAATTGCTCAAGTTCATATTATTGTAAAAAAACTCCAGCGAGAAATTTGATATAATGGTCTTACATAATCGTTATGTTCAAAGGTTTCGTTTTTCTTTGGGAAAGTAGTAACCGGTTGTCATAAATCCTTGCCGGTTACAAGAAATAGAGAACTTGACATATGAAATGGCTTGGTGTGATGCTATTTTCGTCGGGAATTGTGCGGATTGACGAATATCTATATGAATATTTGTATACAATTTTAAAATTACTGAATTGTTTTTCATTGAAAGAAAATTCGTATTAGGATAGAATGAAACCAGATTTAAATTAGAGAATTCAGAATCCTGATACAGTGTATAGAGGGGTGCACGATGACAATTATGACAACGGAAGAGAAAACATACAGCATGCAGGTGAGACTGTTCGGGAAGTTTGAGATTACGGACGGAGAGACGCTTCTGACCAAAGACAGTATCCGCTCCGACATGGTCACAAAGCTGTTTGCTTATCTGCTCAGCCACAACCGGATGGGCTGCACGATCCAGGAACTGACGGATGTGTTCTGGCCGGAAGAGAAGAGTGAGAATCCTGCCGGAGCATTGAAGAACCTGATGTATCGTCTGCGCAAGATCCTGAACGAGTCATGGCCGGGCGTAAATATGCTTATTACGGGAAGAGGAAGCTACCATTGGAACACGGATATTCCGGTGACCATCGATGTACATGAGATGGAGGAGTTGATTCAGCAGGCTCGTGACACAGAGGATGAATCCGACAAGGTGATGTACCTTCGACAGGCAGTGGATCTCTACAGGGGAAAAGTCCTCTCCGATTATTCAAACGAGTACTGGGTTATGTCCATGCAGGCTTACAGCCACAGCCAGTACCTTCAGGCAGTGAAGGCGCTTTGCGCACTGCTTGAGAAGCGCAGTATGTTCAGCATTATGGAAGAGATCTGTCTGAAAGCGATCGATCAGGATCAGCTCGATGAGGATCTTCACGGCTGGCTGATGCGCGCGTACATCGGTCAGAACAAACAGGGTCTGGCACAGCAGCATTACCAGGACACAGTAAAAATTATTTATGACAATCTCGGTGTAGAACCTTCGGAAGATCTCCGAAAAATCTATGACGATGCAATGCGTCAGATGCACAGCCAGGAGGCGGATCTTGACGTGGTACAGTCCAGACTCAAAGAGAGCAACGATGAGCATGTCGGAGCTTTCATGTGCGAGTATGGTGTATTCAAGAAGATCTACGAGCTGGAGGCGAGACGTGTCGATCGAATGGGACTGTCGATCTTCCTCTCACTGATCACGATGGATGTGGATCAGAAACCGAAGCTTCATCAGACGGAGCTTGAAGTTCAGAGCGCGGCCATGGATCAGATGCAGGGTGTTCTGCTCAACTGCCTTCGTTCCGGAGATCTTGTGACAAGATACAGCTCCAACCAGTTTCTTGTCATGCTTCAGGGTTGTAACTATGAGAATGCGAAGCGTGTAATGGGACGAGTAGACGAACACTACTCCAACATGCACCGTCATGTGCATGCGGGCATCGAATATAGTTTCAAAGAAATGGAGCTCTAAATAAATGAACAGTGCAGTAATTTATCCGGGTCCCAATATGCTGCATCTGTGTATTGACAGTTATACGCAGGACAGAAGGGAGATCGGCGGGACGATTACCGGAGTAGCAATTCCGGACACCTGTGAATTTGTATCCGTTCAGGATATGCTGGTGAAGATTGACCAGCTTCTGGACGTGGCAGGACGGCCGCAGGCCACGACACTCATGAGATCGAATTTCAAAAATGTGAAGTCGCCCGAGGAGGAACCACACTCCGCGCCCGGCATTTACCATTCGATCAACGAGATTATTATGCGCAAAGGACAGCTTGCGACATACAATATCATTTTTCATACGCGTTATCACAGTTCTCTTCAGGGAAGTGTGTACACGAATGACGGAACAAAAAAAGGTGAGTTTGCAAGTGAGCTGGAGCTTTTGCACATCCTTGAGATTATCTGATGGAAGGTTATCGAGTCTGTTGCGCTGAGCGGCAGACTCGTTTTATCTCATAGGAAATTGCTTTGCATTCCCTATGAGACAAAACAAGAGATTCATAGAGAAAATGAACGGGGGAAAACTATGAACAGAAAGAAATTGCTTGTTTTTGCGGAAGTGATAACCCTTGGAGCAGCGCTTGTTCTCGGGGGCTGCGGTGGAGAAAAGAAACAGACAGAGTCTGTGGTTCCGGCCGGATCGGTGGTATCCGAAGTGTCCGCCGGATCGGAAGAACTGTATACGGATACTTCCTCGGAGGAACTGGTTTCATCCTCCTCGGAACAGGAAGGCCAGATGGTCATTCTCCGGGTGACGAAGACGAATTCCTGGGCGGAGCAGAATCAGACGGCCTTTCAGTATGAACTGTTGTTCAGCAATCAATCGGAGGCGACCTTCGGCACCTGGAAGGTGATTCTCGATACCGGAAAAGAGGTAAAAGTACAGAACAGCTGGAACTGTTCTCTGGAGGCGGATGGAAATCTGCTTACATTTACGCCTGCGGACTATAACGCGAAGCTCGCAAAAGGAGCGGAGATGGCCGATGTCGGCATGATTCTTGTGGCCGACAGTGAACCGGACATCGAGGGCTCTTACGTTCTCGATCCGAATACGGGGGAACTTGTACCCGCAGACGGAAGATCGTCTGTGTCGGAAGAGAAAAAGGAGAATGACAAGGAGGAAGGCGACAAGAAGGAGGAAGAAAAGAAGGAGGCTGCTGCGGAAGTGGCCGGCCCGGATACTTCCGGTACTCCTTTCGAGAATCACGGAAAGCTTTCCGTCAAGGGAACGGATCTGGTGGACGAGAGCGGAAAGAAGTATCAGCTTAGGGGTGTCAGCACCCACGGCCTGGCCTGGTTCCCGCAGTATGTGAATGCTGACGCGTTCCGGACACTTCGCAATGACTGGGGGGCAAATCTCGTGCGTCTTGCCATGTACACCGACGAGTACGGCGGCTATTGCTCCGGAGGAAATCAGGGAGAACTCAAGGAGCTGATCGACAAGGGCGTGAATTATGCGTCAGATCTTGGTATGTATGTGATCATCGACTGGCACATCCTCTATGACAATGATCCGAATCAGCACAAAGAGGAGGCGAAGGCCTTCTTTGATGAGATGACAAAGAAATATGCCGACAGAGGGAATGTGCTCTATGAGATCTGCAACGAGCCCAATGGAGCCACCACCTGGGCGGACGTAAAGAAGTACGCGGAAGAAGTAATTCCGGTAATTCGGAAAAATGCGCCGGACGCCGTGATCATCTGCGGAACGCCCACCTGGTCTCAGGATGTGGATCAGGTAGCGGCCGATCCGATTAAAGATGGAGGAAATCTGATGTACACCCTTCATTTCTATGCGGCCACCCACAAGGAGGATCTCAGAAAGAAGATGCAGACAGCCATTGCGTCAGGAACACCGGTATTTATCTCGGAGTTCAGTATCTGCGATGCCTCCGGTAACGGAACGCTGGATTACAGCTCCGCTGAGGAGTGGAAAAACCTGATCAAAGAGTACAATCTCAGTTTTGCGGGCTGGAGTCTGTCGAACAAGGATGAGGCGTCGGCCATTGTGCGTTCGGGCTGCGACCGTCTCAGTGACTGGACAGAGGGAGAACTCTCGGACAGCGGAAACTGGCTGAAGAAACTGGTGTCCGGTCAGTAAGCAAATGCTTGCGCACGAGTAGAATCGCGTATGCTTTGGCTCTTTACGCGAATTGTGCATTTCGGATGTTGCTTATATATCTGGATTGCGTACACTTTCCTATATCAAAAAAGGACTGCCGCGACTGCGGCAGTCCTTTTGCAAGGTTAGACAAAACACAAAAAAGAGGAATTGTATGGAAATCCAACAGGAATTCCTACAAAAGCAAGTGACGGGAATCGAACCCGCCTCCCCAGCTTGGGAAGCTGGTGTTCTACCGATGAACTACACCTGCGCATTTCGATTACTGTTTATATTATAAGAGTTCATAAGACAAAAATCAAGCCTTCGATTGACTGAACAGCTGCAGTTCGTTACAATAGGTGGATGTTGAGAATGTCCGGGAGTGGGATATGATCACATGGATATGGAAGACAACTGGCACAGGGTACGTCTGTTGTAAGGCACAGGGTACCGGGAATTAGAAAACAGATAAGGTGAATACAGTATGTGGATCGCGGATCAGTGGAAAGATTATGAAATATTGGATACATCGTCCGGGGAAAAGCTGGAGCGCTGGGGCGAATACCGGCTTGTGCGCCCGGATCCTCAGGTGATCTGGAATACGCCGAAATCGGATAAGGGCTGGAAGAGGAAGAACGGTCATTATCACAGAAGCACCCGCGGAGGCGGAGAGTGGGAATTCTTTGACCTTCCGGAACAGTGGTCGATTGGTTACAGGGATTTGACCTTTAACCTGAAACCCTTCAGCTTCAAGCATACGGGACTGTTTCCTGAGCAGGCGGTCAACTGGGACTGGTGCCGGGAGCAGATTCAGGGAGAACTTGCCAGAAGAAAGGCGGAGAATGATCTGGATCCGGAGACCGGAAAAGTGCGTCCTGTGAAAGTATTGAATCTCTTTGCCTATACCGGCGGGGCAACTCTCTCGGCGGCAGCAGCGGGAGCACAGGTAACTCACGTGGATGCTTCCAAAGGGATGGTCGCCTGGGCGAAAGAGAACGCCATGTCCTCCGGACTGGAGAAACATCCGATCCGCTGGCTGGTGGACGACTGCGGAAAATTTGTTGAGAGAGAAGCCAGAAGAGGGCATTTCTACGATGGAATTATTATGGATCCGCCGTCCTATGGAAGGGGACCGAAGGGTGAGATCTGGAAGATTGAGGAGAACATCTATCCCTTTATCGAGTCCTGCACGAAGATTTTTGCGGATAAGCCGCTGTTTTTCCTGGTAAATTCCTACACGACGGGACTGGCACCGTCGGTACTCACTTATATGTTGAGCACGGCTCTGAAGAAATGGAACGGAAAGGTGGAGGCATCCGAGATCGGTCTTCCTGTCAGATCTACCGGTCTGGTTCTTCCCTGCGGTGCTACCGGACGCTGGTACAGAGATTGAGATGCATTGGATAAATCGGGAGTCGAGTTATTTTGCGAATGGTGTACTAGTTTCCCTTGCGTTTCTTGACACCTACCGGTCATGCGTTTAAAATAGCAAATGGATTTGAGGGGGAGTCGACCTCCCTGTGATATTGAAGAACAAGGAGTTTATGGCATGAAAAGACTGTCCAGAAATCTTGTCAGTATGCTGATGCTGCTGATTCTTCTGATCCTGATTCTTGCAGGTGTCTATGCCTTCGGCATTTATCACTTCAAGACACATTTTTTCACCGGATCGAAAATCAACGGTGTGAGTATCGGCGAGATGACCGCTGATGATGCGCGCTACGCAATTCAGAATCAGATCAGACGCTATACCATTACCTGTGTAGAAAGAAATAATCTGACTGAGAAGCTCACCGGCGATCAGTTCTATATGCAGTACAAAGATGACGGCATGATCGAGACACTGTTGCAGAAACAGAACCCGTATCTCTGGGTGTTCTATCTCGGCCATGGCAAAGATTATCAGATCGATGTGGGCTACACCTATGAGAAGGAAGCAGTTGACAAGGTTCTCGACGAGATGAAAGCTTTCTCCTCGGAGTATGCGGTGGCTCCGGCAAGCGCAAGGGTCGTTGATGACGGTGCGCAGTTTGTAGTGGCTGATTGCGATCAGGGTGCGCTGCCCAACAGAGAGAAGGTGCGCCGTGCGCTGATCAAGGCCATCGAGAACGGAGACCGCACGGTGGATTTTGACAAAGAGGATCTCTATGAGCATCCGGCGAAGGCGGGGGATAACTCCAAGCTTCAGCAGGAGGCGGAGAATATCAACAAGGTTCTCCAGAGTAATATCACCTATGATATGGTGGACAGAAGCTTTACCATCAACGGAGACAATATCCGCAACTTTATCGAGCAGACGGATAACGGCGGCTTCAAACTGAGCCGTGACAAGATCGCCGGCTTTGTCAAAGATATGGCGTTCCAGACGGATACTTACGGCCTGAAACACAAGTTTACAACTCACAGCGGAAGACAGATCGTCCTCCAGGCCGGAGGAGATTACGGATGGTGTATCAACCAGGAGGAGACAACCACAGACCTGTACAATGCGATCCTCAACGGTGAGACCGGAAACAGAGAGCCGATCTACCTGTTCAAGGCGCTGAACAGATCGAGCGACGATATTGGAAATACATACGTAGAGATCTGTATTGAGAAGCAGGAGATGTGGTGTTATAAGGATGGTGTCTGCGTTGTAGATACACCGGTAGTAACCGGTAATCACTCCAAGGGCGAGGATACTCCGTCCGGCTGCGTATGGGCGGTTGATGCGAAAGAGAGCCCTGCCACCTTCGAGGATAACGGTGGTGTTAAAGTTAAGTTCTGGCTGCCTTTCGTTGATTCCTGCGGTATTCACGATGCCAGCTGGAGATCTGCCGGAGAGTACGGCGGAACGACATGGAAGATGCGCGGATCCAACGGATGTATCAACACGCCGCTGGATGCAGCTGAGCAGATCTATGGAATTATCTCCATCGGTTATCCGGTTATCGTATATTACTCGGAGGATCAGGTTGTAGGTACACAGCCTACACACGAGGTTGTTCCGGGATAAGAGGTAAAAAAATCCGGTACAGGAATTGTGTTTGTACTTTCCTGTGTCATAGAGCAATCTGCGATGGAGCGGACCGGTTGGGTCCGCTCCATCGTGCGTGCTATCGGGAGAAGCGGGCTAGCATAAGTAGAGTTATTTAAAAACCGTTATACTAGTCCGGACAACCATGTGCGGGGACGGTTCTGTCGTGTCCGCGTGAATCAAAAAATATGAAAAAGTAAAGAATACAAAGAATATAAGAAAAGAAATAAGGGGAATTCGTTATGAAGATTGTAGTTCTGGCAGCTGGAACCAGCACAGAGAGAACAGTATCTATTGTTTCCGGAACAGGAATTTGCAAAGCTCTCCGGTCACTGGGACATCAGGCAATTCTGGTGGATGTTTTTGCAGGATGGGAAGATGTGGATGTGCAGACGGCTTTCGATGACGACTATGATGTCGATGAGCTTGCCGCTTATATCCGGGGATTTAATGATAAGATCCCTGAGATGAATAAGACAAGAAGAGAGTTCTTCGGACCAAAGGTTCTGGATCTCTGCCGGGAAGCGGATATCGTATTTCTTGCCCTCCACGGTTCCAATGGAGAGGACGGACGTGTACAGGCTGCCTTTGATCTTATGGGAATCCGTTACACCGGAACGGATTATATCAGCAGCGCGATCTCTATGGACAAGTCCAGAACAAAGCAGGTGTTTGACGCCAGCGGCGTTTCTACTCCTCACGGCTGCACGGTATACAGAGGAGAGACGAGAAAGACAGCGGAAGAATTCGGATTGGAGCTTCCGGTTATTATCAAACCCTGCTGTGGCGGTTCCAGCGTAGGCGTGACAATTTGCCATACAGAGAAAGATGTAGAGGCGGGACTCGCCCTTGCGTTCTCTCTGGAACAGTCTGCGGTGATTGAGGAGTTTATTCAGGGACGGGAGTTCACTTGCGCGGTCATTGACGGCAAGGCTTATCCGATCGTGGAGATTCACCCGAAAGAGGGCTACTACGACTTCACAAATAAGTATAAAGCCGGAGCTACCATTGAGACCTGTCCGGCGCAGATCTCGGAAGAGAAAACTGTGGAGATGCAGAATCTCGCAGTTAAAGGCGCGGCGGCTGTTGGCATGCAGGCCTACGGAAGACTGGATTTCCTGATGCGGGACGGCGATGAGAAACTGTATTGTCTAGAAGTAAATACGCTTCCGGGTATGACGCCTACCAGCCTTGTGCCCCAGGAGGCGGCTGCAGTGGGAATTGATTATGCACACCTGTGCCAGCTGATGATTGAGGTTTCTTTGAAAAAGTACAACGACTGACGGATACGGGGGATGATAAGGATGAAGAATCTTACTCTGAGAAATATCACGGAAGTATGCGGTGGAACGTACCATGGCCCGGAGGGCTGCCTGGATACGGAGGTAACGGAGATTACGACGGACAGCAGAAAGGTTTCTGAAGGCTGTCTGTTTGTAGCGATTAAAGGTGAGAAAGTGGATGGGCACAGATTCATCCCCGGAAGCTTTGCCGACGGGGCTCTGGCGGTTCTGGCGGAGGTCGCTCCGGCGGAGACGGACAAAGCGGTGATCCTCGTGCCTTCCACGCTGCAGGCCATCAAGGACATCGCGGAGTTTTACCTCGCGCAGCTTCCGGCAGATCTTGTTGGAATCATCGGAAGCGTAGGAAAGACCAGTACGAAGGAAATGGTTGCCGCTGTACTTGCACAAAAATACAGAACACTGAAAACCGAGGGCAACTTCAACAACGAAGTGGGGGTTCCGCTGACCGCATTTCGTATGCGCGAAGAAGACGAAATCGGTGTTCTTGAGATGGGAATCAATCATTTCGGGGAAATGCACAGGCTTGCGAAAATCACACGTCCCGATACGGTTGTCTTCACAAATGTGGGAACGGCGCATCTGGAATTCCTGGGCAGCCGCGACGGGATTCTGAAGGCAAAATCGGAAGTCTTTGACTTCATGGACGAGAAGGGACACGTGATTGTCAACGGGGATGATGACAAACTATCCACCATCTCTGAGGTGCACGGGACTGCGCCGGTTCGCTTCGGAATCGGCGAGCAGGGATATTCCCACCCAAATGACGTCTGGGCAGACGGGATTATCTCCCACGGCCTGGAGGGTATATCCTGTGTGATTCACACAGAGGCAGGATCCTTTGAAGTTATGATTCCCTCACCCGGCAGACATATGATCTACAATGCGCTGGCGGGAACGGCGGTCGGACTTGTTTACGGTCTTACTCTTGAGCAGATTCGCAGTGGAATCGAGAGCTACATGCCTCTCTCCGGACGTTTCCACATAATCAAAGGGGATTCGTATACGGTAATTGATGACTGCTACAATGCAAACCCCGGATCCATGAAGGCCTCCATCTCCATCCTCAAAGAGGCACTGGGAAGACGCGTGGCAATTCTCGGCGATATGGGTGAGCTCGGAGAAAAAGAAAAAGCTTATCACGAAGAGGTGGGTGCATATGCGGCAGAGCAGGGAATTGATCTGATCTGTTGTGTGGGAGCGCTCAGCGAAGCGATGGCCAAAGCTGCAGCGGACTATACGGAGACCCATCCGGAAGCGCACTGCCTTGTGCGTCACTATCCGACCGTGGAAGCGCTGATGGACGACTGCGGAGAAATTCTTGAAAAGAACGATACAATTCTTGTGAAAGCATCACATGCCATGGAATTTGGACGCATCGTTTCCGGACTGTGCGGATAAGTCCCGCAAACCGTTGTGCGGCAAGGTTTGGAGGAAAAAGGAGCCGGAATTTTTCTGGTTGCTTTTTATACGCACGTGGTATATAATTGTTCTGTAAAAAGAATTTACCCTTCAAAAAATTTTTTTTACAAATTAATAACCCCTTATTAATTATTTATACTCCCCTCGAAATGCTCTGGCAGCTCCCCTGCCGGAGCATTTCCTTTTTTTCTCATAGGAAATTGCTCCGCAATCTCTATGAGGCAAAACATTTCGCCTGCGGACTTGTTCCAGGAAAATAGTGCAGGGGAGACTGCCTTGTGTTATGATGCATAGAGCAATGAACGTAAAACCTGTACATACACCATAGGAGTCAAACAACACGTATGGATTTATTTGAACTGATCACGCCCTGCCATTTTGGGCTGGAGGCGATGATGAAGCGCGAGATCACAGATCTCGGATATGATATAACGGCTGTGGAGGACGGAAAGGTGACCTTCGCCGGAGATGCGGAGGCGATTGCCTACGCCAATATTTTTCTCCGTACCACGGAGCGGGTGCTCCTGAAAGTGGGAGAATTCAAGGCCACAACCTTTGATGAGCTCTTTGAGAAGACGAAGGCTCTTCCCTGGGAACGCTTCATTCCGCAGCACGGAAAGTTCTGGGTGGCAAAGGCCAACTCGGTGAAGAGCAAGCTGTTCAGCCCGTCGGATATTCAGTCTATTATGAAGAAGGCTATGGTGGAGCGGCTGAGGGAAAAGTATAAGGTGGACTGGTTTCCGGAGGATCAGGAGAGCTATCCGGTTCGTGTGTCGATCCTGAAGGACAGGGTGACGGTTTGTCTCGACACCACCGGCGTGTCACTCCACAAGCGCGGATACCGTCAGAACACAACGAAAGCGCCCATCACGGAGACATTGGCTGCGGCTCTTCTCATGCTTACGCCATGGAAGGGGGACAGGATTCTTGTGGATCCCTTCTGCGGCAGCGGAACCTTCTGCATTGAGGCAGCTATGATGGCGGCGAATATGGCGCCGGGTATGCACAGGAGTTTTCTGGCGGAGTCCTGGAAGCATCTGATTCCGGAGAAATGCTGGAAGGATGCAAGAGAGGATGCCGAGGATCGCGTGGATCTGTCGGTAAAAACCAATATTCAGGGATACGATCTCGACGAAGAGGCTGTGCGCTTTGCGAGAGAAAACGCGAAGCTGGCAGGCGTGGATCATCTCATTCATTTCCAGCAGAGATCCGTGGCGGAGCTGTCCCATCCGGGAAAGTACGGCTTTATTGTGACGAACCCGCCCTACGGTGAGAGACTGGAAGAGAAGAAGGATCTGCCGGCACTCTATGAGACGCTCGGGGGCAGAACCTTCGGCAAACTCGGCACCTGGTCGCTCTATGTGATCACGGCCTATGAGGATGCCGAGCGCTATATGGGCCGCAAGGCGGCAAAGAACCGGAAGATTTACAACGGTATGATGAAGACCTACTTCTATCAGTATCCGGGACCGAAACCCCCGAAGAAAAAGAAAGAACAGGAAGAGATGTGAGGTGTGGAGATGAAGCGTGTTATTTTTGCCACAGGCAATGAGAATAAGATGAGGGAGGTTCGCGAGATTCTCGCGGAGCTTCCGGTGGAGATTCTGTCGATGAAAGAGGCCGGCATCAGTTCCGACCCGGACGAGAACGGCGAGACCTTTGAGGAGAACGCTCTGATCAAGGCAAAAGCGGTTGCGGCTGTTCTTCCGGAACAGCTGAAGGATTCGGTTGTGCTTGCGGATGACTCCGGGCTTGAAGTGGATGCCATGGACAAAATGCCGGGGGTCCAGTCCGCCAGATGGATGGGACATGATACTTCCTATCGTATAAAAAACGCGAAGATCATCGAGAATCTGGAGGGGGTTCCTGTAGAGAAGAGAACTGCCAGATTCGTGGACGCCATCGCTGCCGTGCTTCCGGACGGAAGAGATCTGGTTGTGCGCGGTGTGATTGAAGGAAAAATCGGATACGAGGAAAAAGGAGAGAATGGTTTCGGATATGACCCGATCTTTATGCTGCCGGATATGAGCCGCAGTACAGCGGAGCTCTCACCGGAAGAGAAGAATGAGATCAGCCACCGTGGAAAAGCGCTTCGTCAGATCGCGGAGAAACTCCGGGAGGTTCTTGCCTGATGAAGATACTGGTCGTCAGTGACACCCACGGGTACGGCGAGATTCTGGAGAAGATCGTGAAGAAAGAGAATCCC
The DNA here is from genome assembly GCA_024684035.1 of Eubacterium sp. Classification (GTDB taxonomy): domain Bacteria; phylum Bacillota; class Clostridia; order Lachnospirales; family Lachnospiraceae; genus Bilifractor. The sequence goes on from JAIKXQ010000077.1 coordinate 107,212, forward strand.
ATTGACGTTCTGATCCATTGCGGGGATATTGAGGGTCAGGAAGATCAGATTGTGTCCTGGGCGGGCTGCCGCACCTTCATGGTCTCCGGAAACAACGACTGGGGATCGGATCTCCCCGGTCAGTTCTTTACCAGTGTCGGCGGGTGCAGGATTTTTGCAACCCACGGGCACCGCTATCAGGTCTACATGGGCATTGACCGTCTCGCGGCGGAGGCCGCAAAAAGAGGCGCTGACATCTGTCTCTTCGGACACACGCATATGCCGCTGATCGCCGAGAAGAACGGAGTGACTGTCATGAACCCGGGCTCTCTGACCTACCCGAGACAGGAGGGGCGGAAGCCTTCCTACGGAATTATCACAGGGGACAAAGAAAGCGGCTTTTCCTGCGAAATCCGCTATGTGGACAAGCACTCAAAAACGTAACAAAAAAAATATAAAAAAAATTCAAAATCGTTGTTGACATCACGGGAACCTTATAATATAATATCCCTTGCGTCAAGCGAAAAGCGAACGGCGGTCATGTCGTAAATCGGGGTGTGGCTCAGTTTGGCTAGAGCGCCTGGTTTGGGACCAGGAGGCCGCAAGTTCGAATCTTGTCACCCCGACGCAGGTGTAGTTCAATGGTAGAACACCAGCCTTCCAAGCTGGATACGTGGGTTCGATTCCCATCACCTGCTTTATGTGTCTGTAGCTCAGTTGGATAGAGCAACGGCCTTCTAAGCCGTGGGTCAGGGGTTCGAATCCCTTCAGGCACGCTGAAACAGATCATCTGTTTCTCATCTAATTGAATAGATGTGGTGGATATAGCGTAGTTGGTTAACGCGCCAGATTGTGGCTCTGGAGACCAAGGGTTCGAATCCCTTTATCCACCCTGGCCGAATGGCGAACGATGGGCTATCGCCAAGCGGTAAGGCACAGCACTTTGACTGCTGCATGCGCCGGTTCGAATCCGGCTGGCCCAGATTCTTTGGAGCATTAGCTCAGGTGGTAGAGCACTTGACTTTTAATCAAGTTGTCCGGGGTTCGAGTCCCCGATGCTTCACGATGAGGTGAATGCTGTTAAGGCATTCACCTTTTTTGTTATCTCATAGGAAATTGCTTCGCATTCCCTATGAGACAAAATGCTCCGCGGGATGCGCAGCTCGCAGATAAGAAGATCGCTTACGCGATTCTGCTCGCGCGCCTTTCGTCCTGCTGCGCTCCCCTCAGGATTGAGGGGATGGAGGAGTCGAAGTCCGCTTGCGGACTTTGTTCCAGATATATTTTTGTCGATATTATAAACAGGCGGCTATGGCGGAATTGGCAGACGCGATGGGTTTAGGTCCCATTGGGATGACCGTGCAGGTTCGAGTCCTGTTAGCCGCATATCTTCATTTCTGAAAAAGAATCCCAGTTTATTTTGAGTTGAATATGGTTTTATTTGTTTTATATTTCTGAATTTGTACATTTCCGGATCTATAATCATTGTATTGTGTTTTTATTTTCTATTCTGATTTTTATTTAAATATATAGTTAAGTTCGTATTGTTGATTGTACTGGTATTTATATTTTGATTTGTAGTTTTATTCATATTCTAATTTAATCATCATAATTATTTTGTATTCTTTATCCTGTGAACGGTGTGTAGAGTGATCATGTCTGTATACATGGTCTGACGAAGGTTTGCGGGGCGCAGTGTGATCTTTTTTGGGATCGAAGAAGAAAAAAATCGTCAGGAGGAAGTTATGGGCGAGGGAAATATTGATATGAACGTGCTGAGAGCCAGATATGAGACTCTTCAGATGAAGGAGCTCCGAATGATGGCCAAAGATTTTGGGATCAAGGCAGTCAGCGGACTTCGGAAAGATGCTCTCATTGAGGGGATCCTTGCGCATGTGAGAAGTCTGCAGGAAGAGAATTCCGCGGAGGATCGCGAGGAGAGCGAAGAGGAGCTGCAGGCTCCGGAAGATTCATCCGAAGAGGAAAACTATCCGGAGGAGGATTCGGCACAGCGCAGAAATGCCGGCGGTGACCGCGACAACCGGAAGGGCTTCCGCAGAAGAAACAACGGCCGTCAGGATGCGGATCAGCGAAACAGCGAAGAGGAGTCCATCCGCAACGAGCTCGGGGATCTTGACAGTGGATCCATGGCCAGCGGTATTCTGGAGATCACGAAAGACGGCTACGGTTTTATCCGTTCCGACAATTATCTCTCCGGCAGCGACGACGTGTACGTTTCGCCGACACAGATCCGCAGACTGAGACTTCGCACCGGTGATATCATTACCGGAAACACCCGTGTGAAGACACAGAACGAGAAGTTCTCGGCTCTTCTGTATGTAAACAGCATCAACGGCCAGCGTCCTTCAGAGATGGGACGACGGATCCGCTTTGAAGATATGACGCCGATTTTCCCCAATGAGAGAATCCATCTGGAGAGACCGGGCGGAAGTCTTGCCATGAGAATCACCGACCTTGTGAGTCCTATCGGAAAAGGCCAGCGAGGAATGATCGTGTCGCCTCCGAAGGCCGGTAAGACAACCCTGCTCAAGGACGCTGCGAAATCCATTCTGAGAAACAATCCGGAGATGCACATCATCATCCTTCTCATCGATGAGCGGCCGGAGGAGGTTACCGACATCCGGGAGACGGTTATGGGCCCCAATGTGGAAGTGGTATATTCCACCTTCGATGAATTGCCGGAGCATCACCGCAGAGTATCGGAGATGACCATTGAGAGAGCGAAGCGTCTGGTGGAGATGCATAAAGACGTCACGATTTTTATCGACAGCATCACCCGTCTGGCGAGGGCATACAACCAGGTAGTCCCGGCCAGCGGAAGAACCCTCTCCGGAGGTCTTGATCCGGCGGCCCTGCACATGCCGAAGAAATTCTTCGGAGCAGCGAGAAATATGAGAGAAGGCGGAAGCCTTACCATTCTTGCAACCGCCCTTGTAGATACCGGAAGCAAGATGGACGATGTCGTATACGAGGAGTTCAAAGGAACCGGAAATATGGAGCTGGTGCTCGACCGCAGACTGCAGGAGAGAAGAGTATTCCCGGCCATTGACCTCATCAAGTCCGGAACCAGAAGAGAAGATCTCCTTCTGGATCCTGAAGAACTTGAGGCAGCCACCAATATGCGCCGCGCGTTGAACGGCCTCAAGGCAGAAGAGGCGGCAGAAAACGTCCTCAGTATGTTCGCAAAGACAAAGACAAACAGAGAACTCGTGCAGGTACTCCGCAAGACAAAAATCATCTGATGGGGAATTGCGGATTTTCCTTGCAATTCGTATATTGGTATGGTACAATTTTCACGCTGTCAATCAGATACCGACCGCAGAATCGCCTTTGGACGGAAGCGGAGAGTTGAGACACAGTTCACAGAGAAATCGAGTATTCCAGAAAGAGGTGAAAATTCATGAGAGAGGGAATCCATCCGGAGTATTATCAGGCAACAGTTACTTGCAACTGCGGTAATACTTTCACAGTAGGATCTACAAAGCAGGATATCCACGTTGAGATTTGTTCCAAGTGCCATCCGTTCTACACAGGACAGCAGAAGGCAAGCACAGCACGTGGTCGTATCGAGCAGTTCAATAAGAAATACGGACGTAAGTAATTTGAATTATATTTTGGAGGGCTGGAAACATCCGGCCCTCCTTTTTTGTGTGTCAACGAGCCAAGGATGCAGCCTCATGCTTGCATGAAAGGCTGCATATTTGGCGAGTGAGGTACATCGAAAGGCGAAGCCTTGAGATGTGCTGCGGGGAATTCGATAGAATTCCCCGTCACACAAAATGAGTAAAACGATTTGCAACGCAAATCTTTAAGCGCGTGAAACGCGCGGTTTTGCGAATTTAGAGGTAGGGGGATGAACTTGTTCATCCAACTGTACAGACAGAATGTATATTTGGTGTGTTCTTTACACCTACCCCTCCCATAGTATATAATAGGTTGATTAACTACGTTTGGAGAATAAACTATGACGAATTCCGGAATCGGCGGCCAGGCTGTCATTGAAGGTATTATGATGCGCAACAAGAGCAACTATTCTGTTGGCGTACGTAAACCGGATGGCGAGATTGCCGTCGAAATATACCCTTATGAGAACTTCATCCATGCGCCGGGGCTTGCAAAAATTCCTCTGATCCGCGGTGTGGTCGCTTTCGTAGACTCGCTGGTCATCGGCCTCAAATGTCTGATGATTTCCGCGGAGTACTTTGCGGAGGAAGAGGACGAGGAGACGAAGAAAAAGCAGGCGGAGATGTCGGCGGATGAACTGGCTGAAAAAAAGAAGAAAGAAAAGAAACAGGAAGACCTGCTGATGACGGGTACGCTGATCATATCTCTGGCGGCGGCTATTGCCATTTTCATGATGCTGCCCTATTTCGTGTCTGATTTTGCCTCAAAGTACATCCACTCGAAATGGCTGGTGTCTCTGTTTGAGGCTGTTTTTCGTGTGGTTATTTTTCTGATTTATCTGCTGCTGATCTCGAGGATGAAGGATATACAGAGAACCTTCATGTATCACGGCGCGGAACACAAGTGCATCAACTGTATCGAGAACGGGCTGGAGCTCAATGTGGAAAACGTAATGAAGAGCTCCCGTTTTCACAAGCGATGCGGTACCAGCTTCCTGGTGTACGTCATTCTGATAAGCGCGGTGCTGCTGATGTTTGTCCAGGCAGAATCCCACATCATGAGAATTGTGCTCCGTCTGCTTCTTGTCCCTGTCATTGCGGGAATTGCCTATGAGTTTATCCGCCTTGCCGGATGTTCGGAGAACAGATTTGTGAATGCGCTCTCCAAACCGGGACTTGCCATGCAGAAGCTGACGACGAAGGAGCCGGACGAAACCATGGCTGAAGTTGCGATTGCCGCTGTGGAAGCTGTATTTGACTGGAAGACATTTATCGGGGAGAATTTTGCAAATGCGTGAGGAATGTCATTCACTTCGTCACTGGTATCACTACGGCGAGGAGCTTCTCGCCGGGGCAGGGATGCCGGATGCAAAAACGGACGCCTGGCTGCTTCTTGAATATGCGGCCGGCATCACCCGCAGTTTTTATACCCTGCATATGAATGATCCCATGGATAATTCTGTAGCGGAGGCCTATGAGCAGTATCTGCAGAGGCGCCTCGGTCATTTTCCCGTACAGCATATTACGGGAGAAGCCTGGTTCTGCGGATACAGTTTTTATGTGACGGAGGATGTGCTGATCCCCAGACAGGACACAGAGGTGCTGGTGGAAGAGGCTCTGCGCGTTCTGCGTCCCGGAATGAGAATTCTGGATATGTGTACGGGAAGCGGCTGTATTCTCCTGAGCCTTCTGAAAGGCAGGGAGGTTACCGGCACTGCCGTGGATCTGTCTCCGGCCGCCCTTGCGGTGGCCGAGGAAAACCGGAAAAGACTGGGAATTGAGGAGGATCAGGTGAAGTTTCTTCACAGTGACCTCTTTGAAAAGGTGGAAGACTGCTTTGACATGATCGTCACAAATCCGCCCTATATCCCGACAGAAGTTTGTCAGGAGCTTGATCCGGAGGTCAGAGATCACGAGCCGATGATGGCTCTGGACGGCCGCCAAGACGGCCTGTATTTTGAGAGAAAAATTGCGGAGGACGCAAAAGCGTACCTGAAGAAAGACGCCATGATTTTTATGGAGATCGGCTATGATCAGGGAGACGCCATGCGGGAGATCCTCCTTTCCCTCGGCTATAAGGATGTCCGGATTGTCCGGGATCTCGGGGGCAATGACCGGGTGGCCTGTGGCCGCAGGTAGCAGTTATCATTATATTTGGAAGATCAGCGGCGTCAGCCGCCGTCAGAATAGTTTGGAGGAAAAAATATGTTTGAGAAGCTGGAGGATGTACAGATCCGGCTTGATGAAATCCTTTGTCAGCTCAGTGATCCGGCGACTGCCGGGGATTCCGCAAGGATGCAGAAGCTGATGAAAGAACAGGCAGAGCTGTCCCCTGTGGCAGAGATGTACGCGGCTTATCGAAAAAACGAAGAGACAATCTCAGACAGCCTGGAACTTCTGGAATCCGAGAGCGATCCGGATATGAGGGAGATGCTCAAGGAGGAATTACAGGAGGCAAAGGCAAACAGGTCGAAGTACGAGAGGGAGCTTCAGCTTCTGCTCCTGCCGAAGGATCCCAATGATGACAAGAGTGTCATTGTCGAGATCCGGGCGGGCGCCGGCGGCGAAGAAGCCGCTCTTTTTGCGTATGAGATTTATCGTATGTATGTGCGCTACGCAGAGAAACAGCGCTGGCAGACAGAGCTGATGAGTATCGACGAGACCGGTCTTGGCGGTCTCAAGGAATGTTCCTTTGAGATCAGTGGTTCCGGCGCCTACTCGAGACTGAAATACGAGAGTGGTGTTCACCGTGTGCAGAGAGTTCCGGCCACGGAGTCGGGAGGAAGGATCCATACCTCCACCATCACGGTGGCTGTCATGCCGAAGGTGGATGATGACATTCAGATCGAGATACCGGACAAGGATGTGAGAATCGATGTCATGCGTGCTTCCGGAAACGGAGGACAGTGTGTCAATACGACGGATTCGGCTGTGCGGCTCACGCACTATCCGACAGGTATTGTGATCTACTCCCAGACGGAGAAATCACAGATCCAGAACAAGGCGAAGGCCTGGGAACTTCTCCGCTCCAAGCTCTATGTACTCGAGATGGAGAAGCGGCACGACGCCGAGGCGGATCTTCGAAGGAGCCAGATCGGAACCGGAGACAGATCCGAGAAAATCCGCACCTACAATTTTCCGCAGGGGCGTGTGACGGATCACAGAATCAAGCTGACACTGCATCAGATCGACAGCATTCTGAACGGAGATCTGGAGGAACTGATCCAGACCCTGACAGCAGCCGATCAGGCTGCGAAACTCACAAAGATGCAGGATCAGGACAGCTGACGGAAGGCAACACCGGGAGAAATAAAAATCCCGATTTACTATAAAATGAGGCAACGGAGGATGGGAAGAATGGGAAAGTATTTTGGTACAGACGGTTTCAGAGGTGAAGCAAACGTTGGACTTACCGTAGAGCATGCCTACAGGGTGGGCAGATTCCTCGGCTGGTATTTCGGACGTGAGCACAAGGCTCAGGTCGTAATCGGAAAAGACACCAGAAGATCCAGCTATATGTTCGAATACGCACTTGCCGCAGGACTTACCGCGTCGGGAGCAGACGCATATCTGCTTCACGTGACCACAACGCCCAGCGTTTCTTATGTGGTCAGAACCGAGAAATTCGACTGCGGTATCATGATTTCCGCAAGCCACAATCCATACTATGACAATGGAATCAAAATTATCGACGGCTCCGGAAAGAAGATGGACGAGGGCGTTGAGCAGATGATTGAAGATTACATCGACGGCATCAGCGAAGAAGTGCCGCTGGCGCAGAGAGAGAACATCGGTCGCACCGTTGATTTTTCCGCGGGACGCAACCGTTACATCGGCCATCTGATTTCCGTGCCGGTTCGTTCTTTCAAGGGATACAGAGTAGGTCTGGACTGTGCCAACGGAAGTGCTTCCGCCATCGCCAAGAGTGTTTTTGACGCGCTGGGAGCTGAGACCTGCGTGATCAATAACGCGCCGGACGGAATGAACATCAATACCAACTGTGGCTCTACGCACATCGAAGAGCTTCAGAAATATGTGAGAGAAAATCACCTGGACTGCGGTTTTGCCTATGACGGAGATGCGGACAGATGTCTGGCTGTCGATGAAAACGGAGAGCTGGTGGACGGCGACAAGATCATGTTCATCTGCGGAAAATACCGTGACCAGCAGGGCAAGCTCTCTGACCACACCATCGTCAGTACCGTTATGTCGAACCTCGGTTTCCGGAAGGCCTGCGAGAGAGACGGCTTAAAGACCGTGGCAACTGCTGTAGGTGACAGGAACGTCTTTGAGGAGATGGTTCAGAACGGCTATGATCTCGGGGGCGAGCAGTCCGGCCATATCATCTTTATGAAGCACGCAACAACCGGCGACGGAATTCTCACTTCCCTGATGCTTATGGGCACCATGATTGAGACGAAGAGATCTCTGGGAAGTCTGGCGGATGAGATGGAAGTATATCCTCAGGTTCTCAAAAATGTCCGCGTGACAGATAAGGATACGGCCGAGGAGAATCCTGCCGTGCAGGCAGCGGTGCGCGCGGCGGAAGAGGAACTGGGAGAAGACGGAAGAATTCTCGTGCGTCCCAGCGGAACAGAGCCGCTGATCCGCGTCATGGTCGAAGCGGCTTCGGCAGAGATCTGTGAGAAATATGTAAAGAGCGTTGTAGATGTCATTATCAGCGAGGGACTGGCCGCAGAGTAAGCGCCCCGCTCCCGAGAGATGGAAAAATGAGAAAAAGAGTATTCAGTTCAAAACGAAAGCGGCAGGCACGAACCCTGATGGCTGTGCTTGGGATGACCGCGGCTCTTCTGTTCGCCGGATGCGGGGTAGATGAGTCTGACGCCTACTACCAGGGAATGCAGGCGCTGGAGAAAAAAGACTACAGCGGCGCCCTGGAGAAATTTCAGGCTGCCGTGGATGGCGGCAGGGATGCGGAGGGCTACCGTGGAATCGGTATTGCCGACATGTATCTGGGAAAGTATGAGGAGGCCTCGGAGGCCTTTGCCAAATCACTGAATGACGTCAGGTATCCGAAGCTCAACAAGGATTTCATCGAGGATGTCCTCTTTTATCAGGCACAGGCATATCTGGAGCTTGAGAAATATGACGATGCCGCCACGATTTATAATCAGCTTCTGGACGGGAAACATCAGGGGCAGGCCTACCTGCTCCGGGGAAAAATCTACGCGATCCAGAACAAATTCGGACAGGCGGGTCAGGATTTTCAGAAAGCCGTGAGCCTGAATCCTTCCTACGAGTTCTATCTCGAGATCTATGAGATCTATGTAAAGAACAACCGTCAGGCAGACGGAGCTGTTTTTCTTCAGGAAGCCCAGGAGATCAAGCCCTCCACCGGCGAGGATAATTTCCAGCTGGGAAGAATCAGCTATGAGCTCAAGGAATATGACAAGGCCGAAGGGTATCTCAGGAAAGCTGTCGCTTCCGGAAGCAGCGGTGCTGTACAGCTTCTCGGAAAGGTCTACATGGACGCCGGCGAGAAGGATAAGGCAAAGGAACTCTATCAGCAGTGCGTCACGGACAATACGGCTCCCGGAGCCGGATACAACGGTCTGGCTCTCTGCGAGATGGAAAAGGGTGATTACGACAGTGCTCTGAAATACGTGACCAGGGGACTCTCGGAGAAGGATTCCCGTGAGGAACTGTTATTCAACGAGATTGTTATTTATGAGCATCAGTATGATTTTGTCACTGCGGCGGAGAAGATGAAGCGTTTTCTTGCCGCCTATCCCACAAACGAGACTGCCATCAGGGAGAACAAGTTCCTGGAGAGCCGCGTGAAGGAAACCCAGGGCACGGCAAAAGCAGTAATTGGCAGCGGCCAGTCGGATCCCTCCGGCGATGCATCGACGGGAGAGGAACAAAACGCTGCAGATTCCGGAAATGACACCCAGGGCCGGCAGCAGGATTTTGCCGACAATGACGGTGACGGCATCCCGGATGACGAATGGAGCAGCGACGGCACATTTTTTAATGGCGAAACACAGGAAGAATTCGGCAACGGATATGATTCCTCAGATTGGTAAGGCGGGTAAGTAATAGGAATGTACGAGAACGAACAGAAAGTAGAGCGCATGATCCTGGCAGCGGTCTGCTGTGGAGATGAGAGTGATACCAGAGCATCCCTGCGGGAGCTGGCAGCGCTGGCGGAGACAGCCGGAGCCTGTGTGGTCGGAACGGCCATTCAGAACAGGGATTATCCGGATCCGGGTACCTATATGGGCAGCGGAAAAATCGAAGAAATCCGTGAGATGGTCATCATGCTGGACGCCGACGGGGTGATCTGCGATGATGAGCTCAGTCCGGCCCAGATGAATAATCTGGAGAATGCGCTGGATTGCAGAGTGGCGGACCGCACACTCCTGATTCTGGATATTTTTGCGGGACGCGCCCAGACAAGTGAGGGAAAAATCCAGGTAGAGCTGGCACAGCTGAAATATCGTCAGGCACATCTGGTGGGCATGCGCAACTACCTGTCCAGACTGGGCGGTGGAATCGGAACCAGAGGTCCGGGAGAGAAAAAACTGGAGATCGACCGAAGACTGATTGCTGACCGGATCGGCGCTCTGGGAAGAGAACTCAAAGAGGTCCGCAAACACAGGGAAGTCCTCCGGGCCGCCAGAAAAAAAGGAAATATCCGTCAGGTGGCTATTGTCGGTTATACCAACGCAGGAAAGTCCACGCTGCTGAATACCATGACCGATGCAGGTGTTCTCGAGGAGGACGCGCTTTTTGCCACGCTGGATCCCACCACCAGGATTCTCGATCTTCCGGGTGGAAGTCAGGTCCTTCTGACAGATACCGTAGGATTTATTGACAAGCTGCCCCACGCACTGATTGACGCGTTCCGCAGTACTCTGGAGGAGGCTGCCTACGCGGACTATATCATCCATGTGGCGGATGCCTCGAATCCAAGAGTTGAGCAGCAGATGGAAGTGGTCTACGAGACCCTTCATGAGCTGGGAGCAGATGACAAGAAGATCGTCACCCTGTTCAACAAGCAGGACAAGACGGACGGAAGTGTCCGCCTGCATGATCACAGAGCAGACTACGTGCTTTCGGTTTCCGCAAAAGAGGGAACCGGTCTGGAAGATCTTCGAAATGTTCTCGAGAAGATCATTCTGGAGGAGCAGATTTTTGTAGAGAGAGTTTTTCCGTATACAGAAGCAGGAAAGCTGGCGCTGATTCGTCAGAACGGTACACTGATGGAAGAAGAGTACCGGGAAGACGGAATCGCGGTGAAAGCATATGTGCCAAGGGATATTTACGGAAAGATCTGAGGATATAAAGGAGAGAACAAAGGAAATGATCACAGAATCGATTCAGCAGATGTTCGCAAGGACAGGCGCACAGGCTTTATTCATCACGGATCCGCATAATATGTGGTATCTGTCCGGTTTTCGCGGCGGACAGGGAATGGTCTACATTTCCTCAAAACACAGCGTGCTGATTACGGATTCGCGGTTTACGGAGGCTGCGAAAAGGGAGAGCCGCTTCGAGGTTATAGAGGAAGATCACGCCCACAAGAGAACGAAGATCCTCCGAGGACTTCTGGCCGAAGACGGGGCGGAAATTGTGGGATATGAAGACAAATTCATGCACTGCTATGAGTTCAGCAGACTGCAGAATGCGCTTCCCGAGATTCAGCAGTGGCTTCCGCTCGAGGAGCAGATCGACGGACTCCGACGGATTAAGACGGAGAAAGAAATGGAGCTGATCAGTCACGCGACAAAAATCGGTGACGAGGCTTTCCATGCACTCCTTGACCAGATTCACCCGGGAATGACGGAGAGGGAGGCGGCAGCCCGCATGGATTACGAACTGAAAACCCGTGGAGCGCAAAGTCTTTCCTTCAATACCATTATGGCGTCCGGAACAAACGGATCCATGCCTCACGCAATACCCACGGATAAAGCCTTTGAAAAAGGTGACTTCGTCATCATGGACTTCGGCTGTATCTATGAGGGCTATTGTTCGGATATCACAAGAACCATCGCCATCGGGGAGGCAAGTCCGAGACAGAAAGAAATCTATCAGCTTGTCTACGTTGCGCAGCAGAAGGCACTGGAAGGAATCCGTCCGGGCATGACCGCCCACGACTGCGACGCACTGGGACGAGAGGTGATCGAGGCGGCCGGTTACGGGAAAAATTTCGGACATATGCTCGGACACGGTGTGGGGCTGTATTACCATGAATCACCGATGCTCTGTCCGTCAGACAGTACGGTGATCGAAGAGGGAATGGTCATCACCGTGGAGCCGGGAATCTATATTCCGGGATTCGGAGGCGTCCGCATTGAGGATCTCGTTGCGGTGGAAAAGGATGGCGTGAGACGGCTGTCTGAACTTCCGAGAGAACTGATTGAACTTGACTTTTGAATAGGTCATCCGTAAGATGATAGTGAAACGGGCCGGAAGATCTCGTCTTCCGGCCCGTTTCATGATATCGGATGTGCGGACTGCAGATGCGAAGAGCGCACTGTTATACTGCCCGCACGCCGGAGTTCTGCTGCGCTCCCCTTAAGGCGTGAGGACGTGGCGGGCTTTCTTTCAGGTTGGTAAAAACAGAGAAGTAAGAGAGGGAAACAGGTATGCAGAAAATTGATCTTGCAGAAGAGCTGAGCAACAACATTTACCCGGGACGCGGAATTGTGATCGGACGTTCCAGGAACGGACGCTATGCAGTGACGGCTTATTTCATTATGGGCAGAAGTGAGAACAGCCGAAACAGGGTATTCGTGGAGGAAGAAGACGGTATCCGCACAGAAGCCTTTGATCCGGCAAAGCTTGAGGATCCGAGCCTGATCATCTATGCGCCGGTTCGCGTGCTGGACGAGGGACATACCATCGTTTCGAACGGAGATCAGACAGATACAATTTATGAGGGAATGAAGAAGGGACTCACCTTTGAACAGAGCCTCCGTTCCCGTGAATTCGAGCCGGACGGCCCGAACTACACACCCCGTATCTCCGGCCTTCTGGAGATTGAGAACGGACAGTTCAGCTACACCATGTCTATTCTCAAGAGCAACAACAACGATCCTTCCCAGTGCAACCGCTACACCTTTGACTACCGTCCGGCGGCAGCAGGAGAGGGACATTTCATCTCTACTTACGTGACAGACGGAAATCCTCTTCCGAGTTTTGAGGGAGAGCCGAAGCTCGTGGAAATTCCGGATGATATCGATACGTGGACAGACATGCTCTGGGCAAATCTGAACCCGGAGAATAAAGTTTCTCTGTTTGTGAGATACATTGACATTGAGACTGGGGATTACGAGACACAGATTGTAAACAAAAATTATTAATAGTATGGAAAGCAGCCGAAATCCGGAAAGATTTTTGGCTGCTTTTTGATTTGAATCAAAAAGTTCCCGACAGAATAGATGTATAATGGGTCTCAGTTATTGTGCGTAATGCAGGAGGATGAAATCAATGAATGAATTGCAGTTAAAATACGGCTGTAACCCGAACCAGAAACCGTCCAGAATCTACATGGCAGACGGATCCGATATGCCCATCAAGGTGCTCTCCGGAAAACCGGGATACATCAACTTTATGGATGCCTTCAACGGTTATCAGCTGGTACGTGACCTCAAGAAAGCTACAGGCCTTCCGGCGGCAGCCTCTTTCAAACACGTTTCCCCGGCCGGTGCAGCTGTGGGTCTTCCGCTGACGGATACACTGAAGAAGATTTACTTTGTGGACGATATGCCGGAGCTTTCTCCTCTGGCCTGCGCGTATGTACGTGCCCGTGGAGCAGACCGTATGTCTTCCTTCGGTGATTTCATCTCCCTTTCTGACGTATGCGATGCCAGCACAGCATCTGTGATCAAAAGAGAAGTGTCCGACGGTGTTATCGCGCCTGGCTTCACAGAGGAGGCACTTGCCATCCTCGGCGAGAAGAAAAAAGGAAACTACGTTGTCATCGAGATCGATCCGGAATATGTTCCGGAACCGCTTGAGAAGAGACAGATCTTCGGTATCACCTTTGAGCAGGGCCGTCAGGAACTGAAGATCGACGATGAGCTTCTCTCCAACATCGTTACAGAGAACAAGGATCTTCCGGAGGATGCTCTCAGAGATCTGAAGATCGCACTGATCACACTGAAGTATACACAGTCCAACTCCGTATGCTTTGTAAAAGACGGACAGGCCATCGGTGTCGGCGCAGGACAGCAGTCCCGTGTACACTGCGTACGTCTTGCCGGACAGAAGGCTGACAACTGGTGGAAACGTCAGAGCCCGCAGGTACTGAACCTTCCCTTCAAAGAGGGAATCCGCAGAGCAGACCGCGACAATGCCATCGACGTTTACATCGGCGATGAGTACATGGATGTTCTCCGCGACGGTGAGTGGGAGAGAGTCTTCACAGAGAAGCCCCCGGTATTCACCGAGGAAGAGAAGCGCGCATGGTTGGATCAGATGACAGGCGTAACCCTCGGATCCGATGCCTTCTTCCCGTTCTCCGACAACATCGAGAGAGCACACAAATCCGGTGTTCAGTACATCGCTGAGCCGGGCGGATCTCTCAGAGATGATGCAGTCATCGAGTGCTGCAATAAATATGGAATGACGATGGCGTTTACGGGTATCCGCCTGTTCCATCACTAAAAAAAGCTTGACGTGAGTTTTGCGGAAGGGATCAAAGCAATGATCTCTTATACAAGATGAATACGGGGCTGCTACAGACGAAACCGCTATGCCCTGCGGATCGTCTGCAGCAGCCTTTTTGTCTAAAAAGTAATTTGCGTTTTTGGGGAATTGTTCTTCTTTGGGCGTATAATAAAGAGCGAATTGTATTCAAGAAATATGTAGAAAGAGAGAACGACATGAGATACTCGGAATTCAAGATGGAAAGAGAAGGTCTGGTCAGTGTCGGCCAGGAGGTTACTTTTACGGAGAGTCAGCTGCCGGCTTCTTATTATTATACGATTGTTCCCGCGGTGGCCATGAGCAGGAACTATGCACCCTATGAGCGCATCACTTCCAGAAAGGGTGTCATCAAGGTGATCCGGGATACGCCCCAGGGCTTCTATATTGTCCTCGAACTTGATGAAAAAGAGGTGGCGGGCGAGACCGAAGCGGATTTCCGCAGGATGATGGAGACGGATACCGGTAAGGTGTGATACAATAAAGGACATGTGTATGTTAATGAGGAGGTAAATATGGCAGAACAAGAAATGAATGAGAAACCGGACTTTCATATAGAAGAGAATGCTTTTTCCAATATCAGTCACTGTATCGGAATTGTCAGTGGAAAAGGTGGTGTGGGCAAGTCCATGGTCACTGCGTCTCTGGCAAACGCAATGGCAGTGCAGGGATATTCCGTCGGAATCCTTGACGCGGATATTACAGGTCCGTCGATCCCGAAGATGTACGGACTTAAAGGACCTGCAGCTTCGGACGGCAACGGCATCTACCCGCCGGTGGCAGGCAACGGACTGGAGATTATGTCCACAAACCTGCTCCTTCCCAACGAAGACGACCCGGTGATCTGGAGAGGACCCGTGATCGCAAATATGGTAAAACAGTTTTACACAGACGTTGTCTGGGGACAGCTGGACTACCTTTTCGTGGACATGCCTCCGGGAACCGGCGACGTGCCGCTGACTGTTTTCCAGTCCCTTCCGGTGGAGGGAATCGTGATCGTCACATCTCCCCAGGATCTCGTCCGCATGATCGTCGGAAAAGCATACAAGATGGCAGAGATGATGAATATCCCGGTACTTGGAATCGTAGAGAACTACAGCTATCTGGAGTGCCCGCACTGCGGAGAAAAAATACAGGTATTCGGCGAGAGTCATATCGATGAAATCGCGGCGGAGCTTAACATTCCGGTGCTTGGAAAAGTTCCGGTGAAGCCGGAATTTGCCGGCGCAGCCGATGAGGGACGCTTCGCGGAAGTGATCAACCATTACGTGGATGACGCGGCTGCTGCCCTTCGCAAATAAACAGCCGGAGACGTACTTTAGAAAAGAAGAGAAACACCTCGAAAACGATTGTGCAAAATATAAATCGAAATAATCACAGGGATTTTTAGAAGTTCTCCGATCTTTTGACGAAAATCACAATGGATTTGGACGTTTTGTGCGAATAGCACGAACAGGAAACGATACCATTTGACAAAAACGTCAAATTGTTCGTTGACAAGTGCCCCTTTGAATTCTAGAATACACGTCAAGATGAATGAAAGTCGCTGGCTTTATTCACCGGAAACAAAGGATGGTTTTTTAGGAAATAAAGGGTGATAATTATGCACGAAATGAACGCAGAAATCGAACTGCACAACCCGGATGAGGTTAAGGAATTTGTAGACGCCGCAAGCAAATGTGATTTTGACATCGATGTTTGGTACAATAGAATCGTCGTAGACGCAAAGTCATTACTCGGAGTACTCAGCATGGACTTAAGACAGGCGATCCACGTAAGATGCTACGGATTCAGCCAGGAATTCGGAAGAGTGCTTGAGAGATTCGCAGCACGCGCGTAAGTAAGAATTCAGAAGATATACACGGGAGCCGGACAGGAAGTCCGGGCTCCCGTTTTTGCTTGCCGGACATCCCTCGTTTCCTTACACATAGAAACAATTCGCATACGCGTCAGTGACAAAGCATACACGCTCACACGTCGCTCTCGTCCTCATCGCTCCGCCGCCTATTGCGGGGTGCTCCCGCAAAAAGCTCAACCGCTTTGTCTTATGCCCTTCGGGCGATGTCCAAAGCGG
>JAIKXQ010000087.1 GCA_024684035.1 Eubacterium sp.
ATTCAGATGGTTTTAATCCATCAACATCCTGCAACCCAATCGCAGCCTGCCAAGCTTGTCCAAGTTCTTTTCTTGTAGGAGGAAGATTTTTTATATATTCCTCAAATGGATCTTTTTTTATATCCTTCATATCAAACCTCCGTAATCCAATAAAAACTCATTATTTTATTATATTCTATGACGCGAACGCTTTCAATCAGCAACAAATTTGCACGAATCGGCTGAAAGTAGAAAGTAGAAAAATCTGCAGCTGTAGTATCTATGCGGGTTTCACCCGCATTCACCGAACTTCGGTGAATAATTCAGGATAAATGAGGATACTTCAAAGAACCCGGCTACTCGCTCCGCTCAGTGGCCACTTACGGCCGCAAAAGCGGCCACTGGGTTCCGCCGTATGCAACTAACCCCATAAACGCGAAAAGCGCCTGCATTTAAGCAAGCGCCTGATATCAAAATTCGTGCAGATTATAAGGTTTTGAGAAATGATTCAATCCTGTCAAAAGCTACAGCCGTTTTAATTCGCAGCCAATTAGCCTTTTCTGAGCCCTCGACATTTGAACGATATGTCCTGTTGCCGAAGGTTCTTGAGATTCGTCTTCGTATCGCATCCATATCATTTTCACGCATCCTCTCATCATTCACATGTTTATGAAACTGTATTCTTGCTACTGAAGTATGTAATGATGAAATATCCTCCATAAATCAATGCAAGAACTATAGCAGAAGTTCCAATGGACTGTCTTATTGCTTCTGTGCCAAATGTTTCCAATAAATATGTGGCAAATTTCATTCCAAATACTGAGTGAATGATTGCCAATATCAAAGGTGCCAGGAAGAAAATTCCAATCTGACAGAAAATGGATTTAGAAATATCCATTTCATCCACACCAATCTTGCGAAGCACAGCATATCTTTCTGCGCTATCCACACTTTCTGACAGGCATTTCAGAGACAGAATTGCTCCGCAGGATACAAAAAATACCAATCCAATGTACAATCCAATGAATGCCAATATAGCTCCGAGACCAATAGCGCTCTCACCAATATGTAACTTGGTATCAATATAATAGTAATTGACACTGTGACTTGATGTCTCCAAATTATTCCAGATACTCTCGTATCTGCTATACTGCATTTCATCTATTTTCTCACGATCCGTTTTGGAAGTCGCATCATAATTTCCAATCAAATAATTCATCTGAGGTGCATGTCCTTCTACAACAGAATCAGGAACTATAAATACACCTGTGTTAATATGAGATGCTCCAAGGCTGATAAATCCTTCGATACACTGATTATACTTAGGCTTTAAGTTATTACCATAAATATCAATTTCTCGTCCGATCGAAAGCTCATAATTTCGGATATCCATCATATTTTTAAAATCGCAAACCACTGCATACTCGTCCTCATCCAGTGAAATTTCATCCTGATGATAGAACTTCATCAAGCGATTATAATCACTTACAGTAATGATTTCCTCGAGAGCTGACATATCTATTTGCATTTGTACTACAGCACCATCATCCTGCTTGAATACATCTCCAAAGGATTTCTCCCAGTTGAATGTAGGATCTGCATAAGTATAGAAATCCAAATATTCTGACATTCCCTCAGTGATGTCATATCCCTTCTTCTCATACAAATCAGCAAGGCTTGTGAAGTTATCTCCATATTCCTCACTCTGTGCTTCCTTGGAATAATCCAAATTTCCCAGATGCAACTCCAGATCTGCAGGGCACATTTCTAACATGTTATCATTCATGGAATTTCTCACCGCAAAGGAAGAAGAAATCGCACAAATTGCGAGAAATAACATGAGGCAAATCATTGTCATGGCAAATACCATGGTGTTGATCATGCTACTAATCTGACGGAAGGTAAATGTATTGATACCCTTGTGATATGTCTTCTTCATGGACATAATCACCTTTAAAACAATACCTGACACCGACCAGAAAATGAAAAATGTTGCAGCAGCTCCAATCAAGATGCATATAAAAAGCTGTGTCTGTCCCAGTGTCTCAAAATTCCATCCCACTGTGTAATAGGCATATACCAATCCAGCTACAGATAATGCAAATATCACAAGACAAATCCAAGGATTTCGATTTGGAATTTTCTCCATCTTCTTGGCGCTTTGAATTAAATCAATGAGTTTCATTCGTGTCACTGCCACATTATTTAAAATAATAACAGCCACATACATGATTACAAAATACAAAACTGTCTTCTGTGCAGCTTCAGCAGAAAAACTAAAATGATAAGCAGACATATCCGCTTCAAACATATCTACAACTACAGCACTCATAAGCTGCGACAAAGCAGTACCCACCAGAAGTCCAACTCCCAGGGAAATAATACCGATTAACACTGTCTCTACAAACAGAATGACAGACACCTGTCCCTTGCTCATTCCAAGAGTCATATACACGGCAAACTCACGATGTCTTCTCTTCATCAGGAATCTGCTGGCATATACAATTAACAACGCCAGAATTACTGCCACAAAAATACTTGTAGCTGATAACATGGACTGCAATAATTCAACTATTTCATACTGGCTTTCCTTCAACTGCAAAGCAGAAGCCTGAGAGTCAATTGCATTGAAAACATAGAATATAGATACGCCAATAATAAGTGTAAAAAAGTAAATGGCATAATCCTTGATACTTCTTTTAACATTTCTCAATGACATTTTACACAGCATCGCTAACGTCACCTCCCAGAAGTGTCATAACATCTATAATCTTGTTAAAGAAGGCCTTGCGGTTATCATCACCACGTACAATTTCATGGAAGATTTTACCATCTCTGATAAATACCACGCGGCTTGCATAACTTGCAGAAAAGCTGTCATGAGTAACCATCATAATTGTGGCCTTTTGTTCCTGATTCAGATATACAAATCTCTCTAACAATAACTTAGATGACTTGGAATCCAATGCTCCTGTAGGCTCATCTGCCAGTACAAGCTTAGGTTCTGTAATAATAGCTCTAGCGGATGCAACTCTCTGCTTCTGTCCACCAGACATCTGATAAGGATATTTGTTCAACACCTCTGTAATTTCCAACTGCTTGGCAACGGCGTTAACCTTGGCTTCAATTTCAGATGCTGCACATTTCTGAATAGACAAAGCTAGCGCAATATTTTCATAAGCAGTTAATGTGTCCAAGAGATTGAAATCCTGGAATATAAATCCCAACTTATCTCTTCTAAACTTATTTAATTCCTTGCCCTTTAATTCAGTGACAT
The DNA here is from genome assembly GCA_024684035.1 of Eubacterium sp. GTDB lineage: Bacteria > Bacillota > Clostridia > Lachnospirales > Lachnospiraceae > Bilifractor. Next base: position 3,257 of record JAIKXQ010000087.1, read on the forward strand.
CTTCGCCTTCCAGATAGATATGACCAGCAGTAACACGGTCAATGGTAGAGATGCAATTAAGCAATGTAGTCTTGCCACTTCCAGAAGCTCCCATGATGGCAACAAACTCTCCCTTCTCCACCGAGAAAGAGATATCATCAATAGCCTTGGTAAGACTGGATTTGTTTCCATAATATTTTTCAATTTGATCAACCTTTAATAATTCCATATAAAGTACTCCTTTCAAGTTCCTCGTTACATTCTATACTTTACTTATGTTTTATAAAGTTGTCGCATTTCCAATCTTACGAAACGTTACAGTTTTGTAACCCTAAAAATTTAATGTCTCATTTTATAGAAATCATTTCTTGAAAAGGTTAATGTCACTTCTGTATATTCACTCTCCTGGGATGAAATATTTATCCCGTGTCCTAATTTATCGCAGAGATTTCTCACTATATAAAGTCCCATTCCAGTGGAGGCCGCGCCCTTTCTCCCATTTTCCCCGGTAAATGTTTTGTCAAATACTCTAGGCAAATCTGATGCAGGAATTCCAATTCCGTTGTCACGGAAATGAAGCATAACCTTATCTGAAATCACTTCAGCCCATATCTCAAGTTTCAATTTGCGTTCAGCATCACAGTACTTAATACTGTTGGATATAATCTGTCCCAACATAAACTCCAGCCACTTCTCATCTGTCATTACTAGAATATCCAAATCCCGTGGGGCTATTTCAGCATCCATAAGCTGAAAAATAACTCGATTATTCATAGCCACTTCGTGAAATACTTTCTTCAAGGATGTTTCCTTGATGATGTAATCCTTCTGGGCATTTTCACTGCGTGCATAGAATAATACATTGTTGATGTCGTCATCTAGCTGTTTTAGCTGGGCAATCATCTTGGCATCTAAATCCGGATGATTATGACACATAAGTCGCATGGAAGCTATTGGAATCTTGGCCTCGTGAACCCATGTCTCAATATATTCTCGAAACAGTTGATTCTGTCTGCGATATTCAGCCACCTGCTCTGCCATGGATTTATCACAGTCTGCCAAAACCTCAGTCCAAATTTCTCCCTCATAAAAGCCCGGGCTGGAAATCATCTCCGACACCAGATATTTCTTGTCCAGTTCTTGCATAGAATTTATAAGATGATCATAGAATTTCTTCTTTCTAATGAAATCCCATAACAATGACAGAATCATAGCCGCCACATACAGACATACAACTACAAAAACAGCGGACACTTCCACGCGAAAGGCCCGCAAAAAAATCAATATCATTAGGAGAATAATCCCGTTCATTAATATCAATGCAATATGATCTTTTAGATAATTCCGAAATGTCATTTCAACACATACCCCTGTTTCTTTCTTGTCTCAATTCCATCTTTTATACCAAGGTCCGCAAGTTTCCCTCGAAGACGTGAAATATTTACCGACAAAGCATTGTCATTTAGAAATTCATCGTTGTCCCATAGCGTAGTCATCAGCTCGTCTCGAGATACAATTTCACCTTGTCGTTCCAATAACAACTCAAAAATGATCATTTCGTTTTTAGTTAAAACCTGCTCCTTGTCCCCTCTTGTGAGGCTTCCCTTCGTCAGACTCACTTCCACATCATAATAATGCTGAGTCTGCTCAGTGCGAAATCCTCGTTTCAACACAGCCGAAATACGAAGCAACAAAATAGTCGGATTATAAGGCTTGGTAATATAATCATCCGCGCCAAAGCTCATAGACAAAACCTCATCCATTTCTCCTGTTCGACTGGTTAACATAATCACAGGTGTATCCTTTTCTTTTCGGAAATTCTGTAGAAGCACTTCACCATTAGTTCCCGGTAAATTTATATCCAATAATATCAAGTCACTTCCAGACTCCCTCATCTGATTTTCCACATCTGTAAAATCGCAAACCACCGCCACTTCATAGCCTGCATTTTCCAGTAATATTTTCAGTTCACCCCTTAAGGTCTCGTTATCCTCAATTACCAATAACTTCTGCACAATTTTCTCCCAATTAAATTTAAGCCTGAATTATTCATAGCTCCCAAAGCCACCTCTGTTCGGTAAATAATTATTATTTTAGCAACCGTCATCGGGCATCGATCCTTAAAAAAGGGTGCACGAATCCCGTTGATGTGATCAGAAGTAGTTTTGAGTTCTAAAGGTACAGGTATCTACTGTTATTCCAACTGAACAGTCAGCTGCTGAATGTTACCTAAATTTTACCAGGGATCTGGTCCTTTTTCTATTCACTTGAAAGATGAAAGTAGAAAAATCTGTACCAGTAGTATCCATGCGGGTTTCACCCGCATTCACCGAACTTCGGTGAATAATTCAGGCTAATTTTACAGCAATGCCGGGCATCTCGAAGCTCGGTTTTTGTTTTTATTGACTATTTCATAGACAGCCCCCAAGGCGTAAGGAAAGGCTGCCACACGAATTCATGCGACAGCCACATTTAGGACAAGCTTCCAGCGGTTAAGCATGATTCTGCTTACGTACAGGATCATCACTGCAGTGCCCGGATCAAGCCCTTGATTCCTTCTTCTTCGTAGATCTTCCGGTAGTAACCCGTCTCCTTCTGAATAATGGAATCGATGTCCCGCATTCCGAGAAGCTCCACGGGCGCCTTGTCGTCAGTGAGCAGATAGCCGGAAGATTGGTAGAATGAGAGTTTCCCGGAAACCGCCTCCATCATCTTGCGGAGATCCCTCTGTTTTTCCAGAGCTACATTCCTGCGAAAGACTTCCATGAAGCGATCATTGGGAGAGGCAAAGAGTTCACGGTTTGTGGAATAAGCCACGTCCACGGTATACATCGACGGAAACACCTCAGCGATGGTATCTGCCAGATACTCGTTGATGCTTCCCTTCTCGTTTCCCCTCATGTTCATATTGACAACCATAACGCCGTCATCCCGCAGATGCTCACGGACACTGGTGAAGAATTCCAGCGAGGACATCTGAAAGGGAATGGTGATGTCCTGATAGGCATCCACCATTATGACATCGAATTTCCTGTCCTGAACATCCAGATAGGCGCGACCGTCGTAGGTCGTCACTTTTGCCGTCGAAGGCAGCTCAAAATATTTCCCGGCAAGCTCCGTGATCCTGCGGTCGATTTCCACACCTTCAATTTTCAGATGATCAAAGTATCTGCCACACTGGGTGGCATAGGTTCCGGATCCCATGCCGAGAATCAGCACATCCAGACTGTCCTTTTCGTGAACTCCCGCCATAAAAGGAGCTGCCATGGCGTAGTCATAATACATACCGGTGAGACCTCTCTCCTTCTTCAGCACTGACTGCACGCCGAAAAGAACATTAGTGGAGAGAATGACCTGATCCGGCTCATCTCTGACCTGCAGGTAATTATAGGCAGATTCCCCTTCATACAGAAGATTGTCGGTTGTCTCCCAGAAGGCGAAATGGCTTGAATTTCCGAATATGCAGGCCACAAGGAACAGCGCCAGACCCGCAATCACTTTTTTCCGGTGTCCGGCGAATCCCACACTGCAGAAATATACCATTGACAGACCGATGAGAATTCCTGCAAAAATCAGAAAGGTCACCGACGTTCCAACCGCCGGAATCGTCACGAACGTAGGAAGAAAGGTTCCGAGAATACTTCCAATGGTATTGGAGGCTCCCAGAGTTCCCACGATTTTGCCGTTGTCGTTGAGGCTTCCCATGGTGTACTTTGCCAGGGAAGGTGTCACCGTTCCCAGAAGGAACAGGGGAAAAACAAACACGATCATACACACAGCAAAGGCGGCAATGATCAGGAAATTGCTGTCCACAGAAAAAATCAGCACCGCCGATATGCCGATAATCAGATACTTCCCGAACACAGGAATCAGGGCCAGCCAGATGGCCGCTATCAGAATCCTCCTGTAAAGTCTGTCCGGATTCGGGTCTTTGTCTGCGCTTCTTCCTCCGTAGACATTTCCCAACGCCATGGCAATCATGATGGTTCCGATAATAATGGTCCACACAATCTGCGATGAGGAGAAATAGGGACTGATCAGTCGCTGGGCCCCAATCTCCACTGCCATCAGAGACATTCCCGCGAAGAACTCCGTCAGATAGAGATACCCCTTGTTCTGCAGAATTCTGCGTGCTTCAAAAGCTCCGGTCCCGGACGTCTCAGAATGAACCGTTCCGTTTTTTTCTTTTTTACTCATTTCTTTTATTTCCCCTCTGATGATATCAATAAAAAAACTACTACATTGCTGTCGTTCTTTTTTCCGTTATCATCCTTCGCAGCCGGTCTCCCGCATGATCTTCTCCACCACGCGGATCAGATTCAGGGCACAGTACTGCAGGTCGGCAAGAGTGATCCGGTATCCGTCAATTTCTGCATCCCCGGATACCGCCTCGACCAGATCATCCACATTCTTCTGACAGCCGGGCATCTGCAGATCATTCCCTGCCCATACACAACCCGTGGACGCGGAGATTGGATATTTTGCCTCGTATTTTCCTGTGAAAACCGGAATATTCTGGGATGTATACCAGTCAGTCATGACGACTCCGCGGAATCCCCACTCGTCACGGGCAGCACACTGAAGGAGATCGTAGGAGTTTGCGGTGTGTTTTCCGTTCAGCAGATTGTAGGATGTCATAATGGATAGGGGCTGGGATTCCTTCACCGCAATCTCAAAGCCCTTCAGATAGATCTCACGCAACGCCTGCTCTTTGATGTGAGCATTGGTAAAATAGCGGTTTTCCTCCTGATTGTTTGCCGCAAAATGCTTGATGGTGGTTCCTTTTCCAGGCACGGACTGAACACCTCTGGTCATGGCAGCCGCGATCTTTCCGGAAAGAAGGGGATCCTCAGAGTAGTACTCGAAGTTTCGTCCGCAAAGCGGATTGCGGTGAATATTCAGAGCCGGAGCCAGCCAGAGGTCGACACCAAACTCCTCCATCTCTGCACCGATCATCCGGCCGATTTCCTCTACCAACTCACAGTTCCAGGACTGAGCCAGAGCCCAGCCAATGGGAATCGCCGTGCAGTACTGATAGTAGTCCACAGCATCCTCCGGAACATTTTCGAAGGACTCGAAGCTGTCACCGAAAACGGTTCCTCCCGGCAGAATATTTCCGTCGGCATCTGTCTTGAAATGAGGCTGCAGTCGAAGTCCTGCCGGTCCGTCGGCGAGAATCAGATTCTTCACCAGGCGTTCATCGGAGACAACCGAAGAGGTATCGCCCGCCGCTCCTGGTACGGAATAGGAGGCTGCTCCCACTACAGATTCTTTGCCGGCTCTCTGAGTTCCCACACACAGCTCTGCCAGCTCCCTCACGCTGAGCTGAGCCACCAGATCTTCCGCACTGCAGCGCCCCTGAATCACATCCTGCATAGTCAGCGTCTCTGTGTGCTCTGTAGTCAGAATACTGCGGGTGCCGGAGTATTCATTTTTTCGCATCTCAAGGACTGAGGTATTTACCTTAAGGGTCAAGGGCGCCTGTGCTCCCCCGTCCTTCCGGCAGGGAAGGATTTCTTCCATGGTGCAGTCCAGAGGAACGATGGGCTTACATTCCTCGGTCACCACCTCAGCTTCAAAAACAAGTGCAGCCACCGGAAGAGCATCCCTGGAATTGTCACCCAGACGAAGGATATGGGTTCCCTCTTCGATGATCCAGGAGGACTTCTTCTCGTCGTAGGATGCAAGACTTGTGATGGGCAGTGAAATCTCCAGCTGCTCTGTCTCCCCCGGAGCCAGTTCCCCTGTTTTTGTAAAGGCTTTCAGTTCCTGGAAAGGATGGTTCAGCCTTCCCTTTGGTGCAGAGGCATATACCTGAAGCACCTCTTTCCCTTGATAGGTATCTCCTGTGTTGGTGACAGATACCGACAGCACAATATCCCTGTCCTTCTGCACACACGCTTCCGCTTTCCAGTCAAAGGAGGTATAGGAGAGACCATAGCCGAAAGGATACACCGGCTCTACGCCGAAGCTGTCGAAATACCGGTATCCCACATAGATGCCGTCCCGATAGTAATCATCGTGTACATCCCCGTTGTTGAGGCCAAATTCCGCAGAAGAGGGGTAGTCGCTGTACTGCTTTGCCCAGGTATCCGACAAATGTCCGGAGGGTGTGACCTTTCCCAGCAGGACATCGGCCAGCACATTTCCTCCCAGATTTCCCAGCTGTGACATCAGTACCACGGCACCGATGCCCTCCATGTCTCTGACCTCTGACAGATCCATGACTCCACCGGTGTTCAGCACCAGAATCACTTTTCCGTAATGTGCCGTCAGCAGTTCCAGATTCTTCTTCTCTGTGTCAAACAGGAAATAATCTCCTTTCTCCGCTTTTCTGTCACAGCCCTCTCCGGAATTTCTCGCCACCACGTAGATGGCCACATCTCCATCCGAGTCACCCAGATCTTCCTCTCTGATATCCGCCACGTCCGGCTCCGGAAAAGGATAATCCATCATCATGACAGCTTCGTCACGGCCACGTGCCTCTGCCTCTTTTGCCACCCAGGCGAAGTATTCCTCTTTTGCGGCGGCGAAAACTTCATCGTTCCGGTCCATCCATGCCCCGGTGGTGACAGTAAAGCCGGCCTCTTCCAGTCCACGCTGGATATTCACATAATCCCGGACATTTACATCGCCAGAGCCGGTTCCTCCCTTTACTGTCTTCCTTGCACCGTTGCCGAAGATGGCAATTCTGCCGGTGTCTTTCAATGGAAGAACTCCGTCATTCTCCAGAAGCACCACGCACTCTCCGGCCAGCTTTCTGGCCAGTTCCGCGTGGCGGATCTCACGCTCACTTATTTTATTATCTCTCGATGCATAAATCCTGTTTTTCATCTGTTTTCTCTCCGTTCTTTTTCATCCTTTTTTCCATGATATAAAAAAGAAGCATTGCCACTGTCATCAATATACCACAGACCACAAACATGACACTATAATATTTCGCTTCCGTCTCTCCCAGTCCGATGACCAGTCCTGCGATCATGGGGCCGATGCCCTGCCCGATATCACCTCCCAGGTAAAAACTGCTGGTGGCCACTCCGCTTCGCTCAACCCCGAGGATCCGGATACATTCCGTCTGAAGCGCCGGATTCACCGAGCCCTGGCCCACTGCGCGAATGACGCCGCTGGCCACAATCACCGCCACGGCCGGAAAAGGCCAGTGGTTGGCAGATGCCAGCAAAAACATGGAAAGGGCCGTCACCAGAAATCCCGGGTAAGCAATCATCTTCAATCCGCAGCGATCCATCATTTTGCCGGCAAAGGGCCGGACAAAAAACAGGGCGGCGGCATTCAGGGTGAAATACAGCCCGATATTGGCAATTCCCAGAATTCTGGAGTAGGACAGCAGATAGGAGGAAATCACGCCGTTGGTGAAGGAGAACAATCCTCCAAGGATGCAGTAGCCCAGCACCTTCACAGCAAAAATATCTCCCGTCTTCAGTTTTCCGGATATCTGTCTCTTCTCGGGGGAAGTTCCTCCCGTACGGGTTTGAGAGAAGAACTGCCCTTTCCGGTTTCCCCGTCTCTTCTCCGGGACAGTTCCCGAAAAAGGCAGAAGCAGAAGAAGTGCCGCAAAAGCCAGGATCCCCGCCAGATGGAACACCCCGATCTCACCAAACCGATGAGCGATACTGATCCCTATTCCGGGAGCAGCCGCAGAAGCGATGGTATTGGCCACGCCAATGTAGCCGATTCCCTCCCCCAGACGCTTCTCCGGAATGAAGGAGGTGGCCAGGGCCACCAGCGCAGTGCTGTTCACCGCAAACCCCACCCCGTGGAGCAGACGGGCTCCGATGATCAGGGGAAGAGAGCCGGAAAATGTATAACCGAAACATCCCAACGCCATCATCAGTGTGGCTCCCTGCAGCAGTGCCATGCGGTTCCAGCGGTCAGTGATTACTCCGCAGAAGGGTCTGCACAAAAAGGAGGTAATAGAAAACAGTCCCGAGATGACACCTGCCATGGTAGTTGTGGCTCCTACAGACGCCCCGGTCAGATAGGTGATCAGCACCGTGACGATCATGTAGAAGCTGAAGGCCGAGATGACCTGTACCAGCAACAGCCGGATATAGGAAAGAGACCATAAGGTATCTCTTTTTTCACTCATTAATAAAACCATTCCTTTTCACTGGACAACAACATGTATTTCACCGTTCCTTCGAAATCCAGGGGTTTCACATGACGGCCCATGATTTCCAGAATCTCTCGGTCCAGATTCTCCACCGGTCGCATGGAATCTCCGAAAACCATGGTCACCGTTTGCTCTCCTGTGCAGGCTCCCCAGGATTCTGCAGGTTTTCCGGTTCTCATGAAGGACAGAAAGCTTCCCGAGAAGTCCTTCTCCAGTTTCTTACCCGCTCCCGCCACATTGGCATAGGGGATGCGGTCCACATTCTGAAAGAGGAAGGCGATATCCGAACAGTGCCAGGCCTCCATGGGACCATTCATCTCAAAGGATGGGGCAAACTGATAGAGATACACCTTTCCCGGACAATCCAAAGCTCTTTTCTTTGCAAAAGCCACAGCTGCGGGACGGCAGGCGTAATCCAGAGCAAGGGCACTTGTCAGAGATTTTTCCGGATAAGCAACCGCAAAAAGCTGTGCCATCTGATCTGCGTCTTCTCCGTAAATCTCCTTCATTCTGCCCGCTGCCCCATCCCGGGAAAGGGCAAAAATGTCGTGATCGAAGAATTCTCCGAATACGGTTCCGATTATCAACGGAACCTCTTTTGTCTCTTCGCACCAGCCGTGAACCGAAGGATCTCCCAGATACCAGTCGTTGGGACGGGGTCCCCACACAATGACCCTGTCTTCCTTCTTCAGATATTCGATATGAGCTTTTCGGAATGCCTCCACCAGACGGGAATAAGGCACCTTTTCCAGCTTTTCCGGCTCATCCGGTTCTATTCCCAGAAGTTCCATGGTTCGAAGGATCACCGGACGATGATCTGTGTCGCTGTCCCGGGAGGTGGTATGCACTCCGCTCATGATGATGCCCTTGTGAAAGAGGCCCGCCGCAGAAGGTGTCTGCAGCAGTGTCTGCACTTTTCCGCCTCCGCCGGACTGTCCGCAGATGGTGACATTGGAAGGATCTCCGCCGAAAGCGGCAATATTGTCCCGGATCCACTCCAGCGCTGCCACAAGATCGGCGATACCGGCATTGACAGAATTCCTGTACTTCTCCCCGAAGGATGACATATCCAGAAATCCCAGCAGGTTCAGACGATGATTCAGTGTCACCACCACCACATCTCCGTTTTTTGCCAGTGAATCTCCCTCATATGCCACCTGCTCGATGGAGGATCCGTCGGAAAAACCGCCGCCGTGCAGCCACACAAAGACCGGCTTTTTCTCCTTGCCGGACAGCTGTGAGGTCCAGATGTTCAGGGACTGGCAGTTCTCGTCCTTAGGCCAGAAGCGGTGAGGGATAAACACCTCCCCTCCCGGTACCGGATTTGCCTCAATGGGGCACACCGGTCCGTAGCTCACCGCATCCCGGATTCCCTCCCAGGGCTTTACTCTCTCCGGCATGGAGAAACGCTCCGCGGTAGCATAAACGATTCCGTGAAACTGATATACTCCACGAAAATAAAATCCACGCAGACGTCCCTCTTTTGTCTGCACCACCGTATCCTTTCCATACATGAACTGCTGTTCTTCCATTGCTGCAGTCACTCCCCTTTCTCTATGTTATCTGTTATCCTTTTCTTTCCTGTTCTCTCATGGTTTACGCTTTTTCCTCCCGGAGATCCCTGTAGGTAATCAGTTCGATCTGATTCTTCTTTACCCACTCTTTGACCTCAGGAGATGTCATTGCCTCCAGATCCTTGATGCGGTACACGGTGTAACTGCTAAGAGCAAAAAGTTCCATATCGATGTAACCGCAGTGAGATACCAGAGAACCTGTCTGTGCCTGCAGGAAGCCGTTACGGTCCTCCAGAATGCATGCCTTCAGATCATCCTGGAACTGATCTTCCATCCGGTTGCCGAAGCGGTACCACTCCATGGTGCAGCCCCTGACATCAGCGCCGAAAAGAATGTCTGTGCTGAAAGGACGATGATATTTTTTTGCAATGGCCTTCATGGCACGATTGGTTGTAGCCGTTCCGTAGGCATGTCCGTGAATGTAGTCCGGCAGTTTTCCCACAATCTCCGAAAAGCGCTTTACCTGAGCATCGAACTCAGCGTATACCTGGTCATAGTTCACGTGATCGTGATTGTTCTCTTCCGTATCCAGCGCGCGGTTCATGGCGCTGGTGAGAAATTCTCCGGACTCCTGCACCAGCTCCGGAACCTCTTTCGGGGAGAGAACCGGGCGACCGGCGGAAACATTCAGATCAATACCGAAGGCGATTTGATCCAGATAAGGGCGGATCATATCCACACACTTCGGGGCCCAGGACATATTGGCGAAAAGTCCTGTGTTGCGTACAATACCGTTTTTGATTGCCTCGATAATTCCAAGAGAAACTGCAGGTGTAATTCCAAAGTCATCCGACTGTACCAATAATCTCATATGTTCTTTCCTTTCTTATACAAAACAGATTGTCCTTGCGACATTCTCGCGCCGGGCACGGATGCAACGCATCTACCTCTCGCGCGAGCGCGCATCCCGGCGGAGCGCTTCAGCTTATAGAGAATTCGGAGGAATTGCCTATTAGCTGAAGAGACCGGGAACAAATTCCCAGTCTCTCTAGTCTTTTGGTCAGCTTTTATGTGTTTTGTTATTCTCGATTTTTTTATTTGCTATTTTTATGCATTCTCCTCTGCTTCCATCTCGCTCTCACGTTTCAGCATCTGGCGATCATATGCTTTTACGAAAGGTACACAGATGATGAAATCAAGAGCAAAGAATACGAAGCCCCAGACAACGCCCTTCCATCCGAAGGTAACGAAGTTATTCACAAAGAAGGGGAGGTTGTATCCGATACTTGCTCCGGATGCGTAAGGCAGCAGACCTGTCAGGTTCAGCAGATAGGTTCCGAATACGCTGAGCATGTTTGCCACAAGTACCCACGGAATGAAGAATACCGGGTTCATAATCATCGGCAGACCGAAATATGCAGGCTCGTCAATTCCGAAGAAGGAAGGGATGATGGCAAGTTTTGCCACTGCGGTTCCTGTCTTGGATTTACAAAGAGTAAGGATGATGCACAGAATTACCAGGGAACCTGTTCCGATGGAGATAAACTGTCCGGTCACCATATTCGGAAGCGGTTTGCCGGCCTGAAAAGCTGCCAGGTTCTCCATCTGAAGAGGAGTGAATACCAGCATCAGCATATTCATGACAATCATTCCGCCGTGGATTCCGAAGAACCAGAGGAAGGAACAGAAAGTGAACAGTGCAAATGCTCCGAAGATGTTGCTTCCCAGTCCACGAAGAGGCAGACCTACAATGGTGTACACGAAATTATGGAAGCTTTCGAAAGAGGTCAGCGCCATCACGAATCTTGTAATGCCGGAGATCAGAACCGCAAACAGTGCCGGAATAATGGCAGTAAACTGATTGGATACCATCGGCGGTACTTGTTTCGGCAGACGAATGGCAATATTCTTTGACAGACAGAATTTAAATACGCCGGCAGTTACAAAGGCACATACAATGGATGAGAACATTCCGCTGGCACCGGTCCAATCCATAGGAAGGATGCCGCCTCCCATCTCACCAACCTGATAAGGTGTCAGAATCAGGAAACATACCAGATTCACGATTCCGACAGAGATAGCCTGTTTCTTCAGATCCAGTTGTTCTGCTGCCGAGTGTCCCATACTGAAGGCCAGGAACAGGGCCATACTGCCTACCGTAAACTGATAGATTGCCGCCAGCACTGCTCCGATTCCTGTACTTGTCAGGAATCCCTTGAAGGGCGCCCAGGTAATACCGTTTATCAGTGATGCAAATGAACCAATCATTGTCAGGGGAAGGATTACCATGAATCCGCCCATAATTACTTTAAGGAAAAAACTCTGTGACAGTTTTTCCGACCACACAGTCAACTTGTCGATAAATTTCTGCATGATGTACTCCTTTAATTACTTATATACTTTCATACCCCAGGTCCGCTCCGCCGGTGCGAATCACTTTCTGATACCAGTAAAACGAATCTTTCTTCTTACGCTCAAAACTTCCGTTTCCGCAGTCATCGCGATCCACGTAGATGAAGCCGTAGCGTTTCTTCATTTCTCCGGTGGACGCACTCACAAGATCGATGCATCCCCAGGAGGTATATCCCAGCAGATCCACGCCGTTTTCCATGGCTTTTCCCATGGCACGGATGTGATTTGCCAGATACTCCATGCGGTACGGATCGTGAATCGTACCGTCCTCTTCCACCTTGTCCACCGCTCCGAGACCGTTCTCCACGATCATCATGGGTTTTTCATAGCGATCATATAAAGTCTCCAGCAGATACTGAAGGCCGTCGGGATCATTTGCCCAGCCCCACTCGGAATACTTCAGATAAGGATTCTTCGCACTCTGAACGAAGTTTCCCTTTGCGTCGTCCTCATGAGCATGTGTGGTGGCAACACTGGTGCTGTAGTAGGAGAAGGTGTACATATCCACCGTTCCCGCCGCAAGGATTTCCAGGTCTTCTTCGGTGCAGTCCAGCGTAATCTCCCATTTGTCCCAGATCCTTTTGGCAAAGGTTGGATATTTTCCTTTGCACATCACATCACCGCTGTACAGAAGGGATTCCTCCCAGCGATGACGGTTCAGCATCACATCCTGAGGATCGCAGGTGAACGGATAGCTGGTCATTCCGGATAGCATACAGCCGATCCTGTACCCGGGATCAACCTGATGTCCCAGGGCAACAGCCCCTGCTGATGCCACCAGCTGAAAATGCTGTTCCTGATACAGCCGCTGTACCTTTTCCTTCGGCATGCTGTCCGCCATGCTGCTGGCTGCGGCCAGAGGAATATTGATCTCGTTGATGGTGAGCCAGTACTTCACCAGTCCCCGGTATTCCCGGAAAACCACCCTGCAGTAATCCAGATAATGACCGATGGTACTTCTCAGGCTCCAGCCTCCCTGTTCCTCCAGATACAGAGGAGTGTCAAAATGGAGAATGGTGACCAGCGGCTCGATGTCGTATTTTCTCAGTTCTTCGAAAACACTGCGATAGAAATCAAGACCTTCCTGATTCGGTTCATCTTCAATTCCCTTCGGAAAGATCCGGGACCAGGAAATCGACATCCGGAACACCTTGAAGCCCATCTCCGCCAGAAGAGCAATATCTTCTTTGTAGTGATGATAGAAATCGCTGGCGGTCTGATTGGGATAATAGTATTCCGGCCATATCTCACCTTTTGCACCAATGGGAATTCCGTCGTATTTCAGGCTTTTTCCCCTGGTTCCGTCCGGAAGAGTATAGGTGATGTAACGGGGCTCTGTGCTGCTGCCTGCCGTAGCAATATCTGTCAGGGCAGGTCCTCGGCCGCCTTCGTTCCAGCCACCTTCAAACTGATTTGCCGCGGTGGCTCCGCCCCACAGAAAATCAGCAGGAAATGCATACTCCATAATTTTTCTCTCTCCTTATTTCTTATCCTGCAGCTTTTTGTGCAGGTCGATAAACTGTTCTGCCAGAATACCGAAGGATTCAGCGCTCATCATCTGATCTTCTGCATGAATCAGAAGCAGGCTGATCTCTCCGGTTCCGTTGGCTTCTCTGGTCAGCAGATCTGCATGAACCTCATGTCCTTTGCAGAAGGATTCACGTCCCTGCTTCATCAGGCGTTCCGCTTCCTCAAAGTTTCCCTCTCCCGCTGCCTGAATCGCCTCGATGTAGCTGGATCGGGCATCACCGGCTGTGGAAATCAGTTCAAAACATATCACTTCCATCTGTTCTGTCATTGCTTACTCTCCTAACAGTTTTTTAGCCTGAGCCAGTACTTTCTGTCCATTCATCATTCCGTAATTCATCTGGTCAATGACTTCCATAGGAATTCCCGGGCACTTGTCCTGAAGTTTCTTCAGCTGGAAGCGCACCTGGGGTCCGAGAAGAATTACATCTGCAATCTTCTTCACCTCGTCTACCTCTGAGACAGAATAGGCCTCAATGGTACATTCATAACCTTCTGTGGCAGCTGCTTCCTGCATACGCTGTACCATCATACTGGTTGACATTCCCTGTGAACACATAAGTGCTATATTTTTCATAAGTTCCTTCCTCCTTTTGACTACATTATGCCTGCCATAGACACTTTCAACAATCCAACAGATTACCTTTGGAAAAACGGTAATAATTTTCCACAAAAAAATCCCCTGCCTTTCCTCAGGCAGGGGACAATTTATACATCTTCTGCGACAAGCTGCAGCAGAGTTTCATATTTTTTGACTTCCAGCAGACGTTTCACGGCGGCTTTATCTGAAATCAGACTGCCGATTCTGCGGAAAAATACCCGGTCATCCTGTCTGTTTCCCGAAGAAAGAGAAGACAGAATCACCAGTCGCACTTCTCTCTGATGCCAGAATACCGGCTTCCTGAGAATGGCCACCGCCACCATGGGTTCCTCAGTCAGAATGGAACAGGGATGAGGGATGGCTGTGTAGTAACCCAGATCAGTGTGCCCCATTCGCTCTCTCTTTAATACAGACTCGCAAAAGCCCTCCGGAAGTGGACATACTTCTTCGATCCTCCTGCACAGACTGCGGATGACCTCCTCCGGTCCGTCTCCGTCCACGCCGGTAAAAAACAGCTCCTCCGAAAAATAGCTTCTGATAAATTCATTCCGCAGCTCCGTCATGCGCTTCTTCAAGGTCTGCATGGTCAGATCCGACATCATATCCGCCATTACAATGACCGGAACACTGATCTTGCGCGACGGCATCTCCGAGGCAATCACCAGCTGGACATCACCAAGATCATAGTCTCCGAAATCCGCAGCCTGACACACTCTGACCTGCCCTACAGAATCTCCGAAATCTTTCTTCAGCAGATAATACAGATACTGGGTGGCCAGTTCATTATAAGAAGAGACAAGGAGAACGTTCATTTTTGCTCTTTGTTCGGCGTCCGTATCCTGATACATCTCAAAGAGCATGGCAAAATAGCCCACCTCGGAGGATGGTACTCTGCGGCCGTACCAGGCCGTGAGTTCCCAGACCGCCTGCTGGGCGATCATGTAGGAAGCCATGTAGTCACTGCGCACATTCTCCTGAAGAGGATTGCTGATCCGGATTCCGTAGCGGATCCGGATATCCAGCTGTACCAGATGCAGCGCAAGGGCCTCCTGAAGCAGATGATTGCTCCGGTAATCAATATGATAAGTCTCGTACAGACTCCGGATAATCTTTTCCACCAGTTCCCGTATATGTGCCGGTATCTCTGACCTGTCTTTCCGGGAAATGTCCCAGGACTGCATCAACCCCACTTTCATATACAGAGAGAGGTAGAAGACTTCTCCTGTTTGCACCCGGGACAAGATACCGGCCTCTGTCAGATCCTGCATGATCTTCCCGGCGTCATCAATCATCGCATCCCGGTCAACATCCGCATCCTCCACCCAAAAGCCGGCCCGGTTCCGCTCTGCCATAACCAGAAGATAATCCACCAGACACCGGCGACCGTACTCCGAACATTTACCTGCAAAATGCTTCTTCACCAGTCCCGTCACCTGGTCCCGCTCCGTTCCACATTCTTCCCTTCGCAGAAGAATCCGGTTCATCAACTCCGGATTTCCCAGGATACACATTCTCTTCCGGGTCTCGGAACCATCCAGAGATACACCGGTTCTGCTCTTCGTCAGCACAAGGGCATACTGTTCCATCCAGTTGCCGATCTGTTTCAGATCCGCTGAGATCGTCTTTTCTGATACATACAGACGATCACACAATTCCTGACGCTTGATGGCCCGGTCCGTACCAAGGAGAACCTCCAGGATATAGAGCGCCCTCTCCTCCGCGGTCTGGGGAATATCCTCTCCCAGATTCGCATTTTCCTGAAGCCAGCGAGTGAAGGAAACACTGTCCTCGAAATTCAGACGATAGCCTTTTCCCTTTTTTGCTTCCAGATCTGCCGGTGCGTCCACAAGGGCGTCCATCAGTTCATTCACCCTGGACCGTGCCGTCTTCTCACTGATATCCAGCTTTTCCGCAATTTCGCTTCCGGAAATATAATCGTTTTCCAAAAGCATTTCCAATATCTCAATCATCTTATGACTTAGCAAAATCAGCCTCCCTGAACCTCCCCCGGCATTATGGGTGATCGCTCATCCTTCCATCTATTCTGCTCTGCCGAAAAAAAAGTTTTCCGCTCCTCTATCATATCATTTTTTTCGGTGACAGAATATTTTTATTTTGTCCGGAGCTTTTCATTTTACATTAAAAGACCGGCAAAGTATCCCTGCCGGTCTCTGGTCATACCTTTTTTCAATTACTAAACCTGAATTATTCCCCGAAGTTCAGTGAATGCGGGTGAAACCCGCATGGATACTACTGTTACAGATTTTTCTGCTTTCATCTTTCAAGTGAATAGAAAAAGGACCAGATCCCTGGTAAAATTTAGATGTCGAAGCCAAATAAAACCAGAAGACGAGGTCCTCTATGGCTATTTTAAACACCGTTTCACTTGATGGATTATCTTCAATCAGCTTTTTAAACCCACTGAAGTAGCGCGGCTCTGTTTGCTCTCCCTCACAGAAGATGTAATATCTGTACTCCTTCATTTCCAGATGTTCCTGGCGGCGCTTCTTTCTCCAGTTTTCCGTTCCGATTTTTCTAGGCATTCACAACACTCCAATCTATGATTTTTCTCAGATACGGATCTGCGCCGTACTTACCCTCAAGGTACTGCTTATCATATTTGGCGTCTTTACGAACGACTAGCGAAGAAGCACCGGATGAATCCTGGCATCCAGTTCATCGATTACGAGTGTTGATCCATAAACCAGACTCTTGGCGATAAAAGGAAGCAGGCCAAACAACTTCTTTGTTCCACTTGATTCTTCAGACAGAGTAAGCTCTGCTTTATACCCATCCACATTATGCTGTGTAAAAACTTCTATTTGATTGTTCTCCCTTTCTTCAGCTCGGAAATCTTCAATATCGAGATCCATTTCCCTGATCATATCGAGGACCAGTTTTTTGATTTCGTCTGAAGAAGCAATCGCTGTTCGAAGCTCTTCCGGAGGATTTCCATAATTCAGAAAATCAATACCATATTCAAACCAGTCGATAACGTCCTTAACAACGTCATTATCTACATAGTATCCACGGCACCTGAAATGCCGATTTCCGTATTTGTACTTGAGATTAGCATGTTTTTCGAATATCATGAGCGAACTCTTCCCTTTGAGATATCCCATGATATCCGATACGGAATACTTTGGGGGAATTCTGATGAGCATATGTATATGATCTGG
>JAIKXQ010000099.1 GCA_024684035.1 Eubacterium sp.
CCCCTTAAGATGAGAACTCCCATTCGAAAGAAGTAAGACCCCTTGAAGACGACAAGGTTGATAGGGCAGAGGTGGAAGCACCGTAAGGTGTGGAGCTGACTGTTACTAATCGGTCGAGGGTTTGACCTATAACAAAGAATCGGTCGGCTCCGACCAGGCGCAGACCGCAAGTGCGAAGCATTTGCAGGGCTGTGGATGGTTGGAGACGAAAGTTTGCTTTGCAAACTTCATGAAAAAGCGCGAAGCGCTTTGAATGACCGATTCTGAATAAAGCCAAAATGCAGACGGAAGTAGTTAGTGTGTTCAGTTTTGAAGGTATGTAATATCTTCATAAGTAGGGGATTGGTCAAATGGTATGATAGGGGTCTCCAAAACCTTTGGTGGGAGTTCGATTCTCTCATCCCCTGTAAGTTCCGCAGAACGATATGTTCTGCGGAATTTTTGCGTCATATAGCCTCGTGTTACAAGCCTTATGCATATTGTCTTTCTTATTCAAAATATCAAATTGTATGAAAGAATTTACTAAATAATAAAGGGAACCTGTCGATAAACTATATGAAGAGGTTTGTTTTACACTATGTAAAGTATACATAGTTGTCAGTATTTTTCAGACTTATTATTTAAACGCAAAGGTGGAGACGAATATGGCAGGAAAATCTAAGAAGAAACCCATGACAGGACCAAAATTCCATAGTTTGGCATCAAAGCTGTCCCTTAAGATCGGTTTATTGATTACAGTGCTGATGCTGATCGTAATGGTTCTCATCACATTCGTGGCAGGTAATATGATCAAGGAAATCGCTCAGCGTGATCTTATGGATATCGCTGAGAAGAATTCGACAAGGGTAGAGACCATAGTCAATGGAATCGAGACCATTTATACTCCGATTGAAGGAATTGTTTCTTCTATTGAAACTAATAAAAACGCCAAGCAGTCGGAGACCAGTTACTATGGCGATACTTTGAAGTTGACACCGGCAGGGAAAGAATCAGAGAATATGCTTCTTTCCCTGATGGTGTCTACGCTCAGTGCCAATGAGGATCTGGTTACCTGTGGTGTATGGTTCAAGGAGGATGGTTTCGAGAAAGGCACAGCTGCCCACGGATTCGTGGCCTTGCCTGCGGAAGATGGCGGGATGATCGTTGCACCTCTGACAGAAGATACCATGAAGCAGAATGAGCCGGCATGGAAAGCTCTGGAGACGGGATCGATTGTTTATTCGGATCCTTATGATAGTGATCTCCTTCAGAGAAAGGTTATCACTGCAGGTTATCCTCTCAAGAAGAATAATGAACTCGTAGGTATTATGTTCGTGGATATCGTAGCTTCCACATTCAAGAAAGCTGCAATCCCTTCTGATTATTATTCCACGATGCTGATCGATCTCATCAACAGCAACGGTAATGTTGCCTATAGTAGTTTTGACAGTTCCGTTGGAACCAGTTTTGTAGGTTTCTTCAAGGATGGTTCCGGTGAGAAGATTGAAAATAAGATGAAAGAAGGCAAAGCCTTCTCCTATGAAACGAACAGTGGCGGTTATCACAAGATCCGTGCTTTTTCACCGGTCACTGTCGGCGAAGGAACCTGGTGGACCCAGACTTCCATCGACTACAAGGAGTATAATAAGAGCAGCGTGACCATGTCGATTTTCATGGTTGTATCCTTGATTGTATCTGTCGCAGTGATCTGGCTGTTTGTCAGATTCTTTATCAAGAAGACATTGAAGCCCCTTGGCGACGTCGCAGGTGTTGCAGACAATATGGCTCAAGGTTCCTTCGATGTAAATATGAAATATACGGCGAATGATGAGATCGGACATCTGGTTGCAAGTATGAGCAACATGGTCGATCGTCTGAAGAGTATCATCCGCAATCTCCGTGATAAACTTGGAAAGATGGCGGACGGCAATTTCGCCTTCGAGAACAATGAGCAGGATGTTTATATCGGTGAGTATCGTCCCCTTTTGGACTCTCTCGATACAATTACCGACAGTTTGAGCGCTACCATGGATGGTATCACAGGTGCTGCAGATCAGGTCAGCGGCGGATCCGGACAGGTTGCAAGTGGAGCACAGGCACTGGCGCAGGGATCCACGGAGCAGGCATCTTCGGTTGAGGAACTCACCAATACCATGGGAGAAATCGCTACCAAGATCAAGGAGACTGCTTCGAAGGCCAAGGACGCGTCGGAGCTTTCCGTGGACGCAGGAAATGCCGTCAAAGTATCCAACAAGAAGATGGAAGAGATGTCCAGCGCCATGGCTGACATCACAACCAAGGCAGAAGAAATTAATAAGATCATCAAGACCATCGATGACATCGCATTCCAGACCAATATTCTTGCTCTTAACGCATCCATCGAGGCTGCAAGAGCAGGAGCGGCAGGTAAAGGCTTTGCCGTTGTCGCTGATGAGGTAGGTAACCTTGCAAATAAATCTGCACAGGCAGCCCAGTCTACTGCTTCCCTGATTCAGGATACGGTTGAGGCTGTACAGCGAGGCGGAGAGATCACAGAGGAAACAGCAGATGCTCTTAGAGACGTATCCGAGAAGACCATCCGAATTACAGGTCTTATCAATGAGATCAGCAGTGCTTCCGATGAGCAGAGCAGGGGCGTTAACAGTGTAACGGAAGGACTTGATCAGATCAGTTCTGTTGTATCCACGAACTCCGCAACTGCAGAGGAGAGTGCAGCAGCATCCGAACAGCTTTCCGGTCAGGCGAAGACCATGAAAGATATGGTATCGAAGTTCCAGACCAAGAAGAATTCAGCTGCACCGCAGGCATCACCTGTTTCAGAGGGGAAAACGGCACGCCATGCAGACGATGTCATTGTTCCGTTGAAACCGGATCCGATAAAAGCACCGACAAGAGTATCGGCTAACGCAACGGTAAAAGCTCCAGAAAAAGTCCCGGTAAAAGTACAGGGGAAGGCTCCGGCTTCGGCACCGGCAGTGGAGAATTCCAGAGCACCGGAACCGGCACCGGGTCCATTCACACCGGATGCGGATGACAAGTACTGATTTCTGTAAATCAGACTTCAGGGAAAGTTCATAGCATAATTAGGGTTCGTATATAATTTCTCCTATCTGATAGTAATTTATCAGATAATATACGAATCATCAGGCGGGCGGCCTCACTTCGTTGGGGCTGCCCGTTTTATGCCCGTTTTTATGAGAATTGATATTTTGCAAAATATTCTACTAT
Source organism: Eubacterium sp. (assembly GCA_024684035.1). Classification (GTDB taxonomy): domain Bacteria; phylum Bacillota; class Clostridia; order Lachnospirales; family Lachnospiraceae; genus Bilifractor. The sequence continues at coordinate 3,208 of JAIKXQ010000099.1, forward strand.
GTGCTACAATCTTTAAGAATTGAATACGGCTGATAACTTATCAGGTGTCGGCAATGTACATGATTGTTACATGTACATTGCCGGTGAAAAGGGAAACAGGTGAGAGTCCTGTGCGAACCCGTCACTGTTACCGGGGAGTGCGGCAAGAAGCCACTGCATAGATGCGGGAAGGCTGCCAAAGCACAATGAGCCGGAAGTCAGGAGACCTGCCTGATATTTTAACTTGGAAATAACCACGGGGAATTGGTTTTCCGGTATCATCAGATCATGATGTTGCTGGAGTCTGCCCTTTTTGAGGCGGATTTTTTTTGCATATGGATTTTTTCTGTAATTTCAAATAGTTTTTTCAGTATCTCTTAGATACTTAGATACTGAAAAAAGTTATTCCACGGCGTTTCTATAATTATCGTGCCAGAATTCATTCAGTAACCTGTACATTCTATTTTCCATTCTATTTTCAAGAGGAGATCAAAATGAAAAGAAAACTGGTAACCGCTTTGTGTCTGACAGCTTTGATTGTGACTGCATCCGCCTGTGGCAGTACGGATAATGCGCAGAAATCCGGCTCCGCTTCATCTGTAAAGTCTGCTTCAGGGGAGGTGTTGACAGAGGTGAATTCCGGTAGTGTAGACGCTGAGGCTGCTGCCGTTGCGCAGATGATTGACGAGATCTACGTTCAGAACTGGACGGAAGATACTTACGAGAAATGTGAGGCTGCAAAGAAGGCCTGGGATGCTCTTTCAGACAGTCAGAAGGAACTGGTGAATGGTGAAGAGGCAAGTCCGGAGTACTTCGGCCTCGATACCGGTGACGCATCGAAGGATGATCCGCTGAACGGCGATGACATTGGCGAGAATGAGATTCTTGTCTGCAGTTTCGGAACTTCCTACAATGACAGCCGTACGGAAGATATCGGAGGAATTGAGAAAGCCATCGCGGAAGCATTCCCGGACTGGTCCGTGAGAAGAGCTTTCACATCCCAGATCATCATGAATCACATCTACGCACGTGATAACGAGAAGATCGACAACGTGGAGCAGGCTCTGAACAGAGCGGTGGACAATGGTGTGAAGAATCTTGTCGTACAGCCGACACATCTGATGCACGGCGCAGAGTATGATGAGTTGAAAGAGACACTGGATCAGTACAAGGATAAATTTGAATCTGTGATCATCTCCGAGCCTCTTCTCGGTGAGGTTGGAAGCGATGCCGCCGTTGTCAATGAAGATAAAAAAGCAGTGGCTGAGGCGCTTACATCTACAGCTGCTACGGAGGCTGGATACAAGGATATTGCGGAAGCTGAGAAAGATGGCGTTGCCTTTGTATTCATGGGACATGGTACTTCCCATGTGGCTAGCGTTTCCTACAACCAGATGCAGACACAGCTGAATGAGCTCGGTTTCAAGAACACCTTCGTAGGAACAGTGGAAGGAAATCCGGAAGATACGGCTTGCGATAAAGTTATCGATAAGGTAAAAGAAGCCGGATATAAGAAAGTAATCCTTCGCGATATGATGGTCGTTGCCGGAGATCACGCAAATAACGATATGGCCGGTGATGACGAAGATTCCTGGAAGAGCATGTTCAAGGCTTCCGGAAATTTTGACTCCATCGATGCCCAGATCGCTGGACTCGGTCGTATTGCGGATGTACAGAAGCTCTATGTAAAACATCTGAATGCTGTTATTGAGGGAGGTACGGGAGAGGCGGAAGCCTCTTCCTCTTCCTCTTCTTCTGAAAAAACTGCAGCCCTGGAGGATGGAACCTACCGGGTAGCTTTCAATACAGACAGCAGTATGTTTCATGTAAATGAGACAATGAACGGCAAGGGAACACTCACGGTGAAAGATGGCAAGATGACGCTTCACATCACTCTTGCTTCCAAGAATATTGTGGGACTCTTCCCGGGAACAGCCGCTGACGCGCAGAAGGATGGAGCGGAAGTTCTCCAGCCCACCACAGATACAGTTACTTACAGCGATGGAACGACCGAGGAAGTCTACGGCTTTGATGTACCGGTAGAAAGTCTGGATCAGGATTTTGATCTTGCTCTGGTAGGGAAAAAGGGAAAATGGTACGATCACAAAGTAAACGTATCCGATCCCATAGAAGAAAAGTAAAATTCTTAAAAAAGTGCTTGCATATCTGATTTCGATCGGTTATAATATCAATCGTTGTCGGCAATCGGCACTGATGGGCTATCGCCAAACGGTAAGGCAACGGACTCTGACTCCGTCATTTCCTGGTTCGAATCCAGGTAGCCCAGTTTCATATATGTGTTATTAAGTCACGGGATACTTCCATAGATATGTGGAGTATTCCGTGATTTTTTTCATGGTAAAGGAAATTGATCCGAATTCTCTTTAGGACTTTCCACAATGTAACAAGCCCGGTTATAATCGTCACACGGCGTGACGATAAGTAGGATATAATTCATGTTTTATCGGAGATACCGTGTATATTGACCGGAGGATCCGTGTGATTTGCCGGTCTGACCGGTGCTGTATGGTAACAGAAAGGAATGACGGAAATGACGAGCAATCAGAGGATGCCGGTTATTTTTACAGGCCATGGATCCCCACTGAATATAATTACTGAGAATCCTGCCCGGGAAGGGTGGAAGAGGATTGCGGAGCAGCTGGAAAAGCCGAAGTGCATCATTGCGGTCTCTTCCCATTGGAGAACAGAGGGCTTTACCGGTGTGCGGACTGCGCCGAAGAACAGGCAGGTTTTCGATTTGTACGGCTATCCGAAGGAATTATACGAGATTACTTACGAGCCGCCCGGTGATCCGGCCATGGCGAAGGAAGTTCTGCAATGTCTTGGGAAGGAAGCTTCCGAGGACAACAGCTGGGGCATTGATCCCAGTATCTGGAGCGTCCTCATGAATATGTATCCGGAAGCGGATGTCCCTGTGGTCATGGTGAGCGTTAATACATCGGCGACCAACAGCCAGCTCTGTGAGATTGGCCGTAAGCTCAAGGGGCTTAGAGACCAGGGGGCAATGATTCTCGCAAGCGGGAATATCGTTCATAATCTCAGAGTTGTCAACTGGCAGAATCCCGCGGGAGAAGCCTGGGCAGATCTTTTTGATCAGGAACTGACGGATGCGATCCGGAACAGGGACTTCGAAGTGCCGCTGCGTCCCATGTTTCTTCCTTACGCGGCGAAAGCAATTCCTACCGGTGAGCACTATGCGCCCCTGGTTGTGGCACTTGGAGCCGTGGATCCGAAAGAGATGGTTACTGTATTTAATGAGTTCCGTCAGTATGGCTCCGTTTCCATGACATCTTATCTTTGGGAAGTCTGAATCGCTCTTCGGCATTACTACAAAATAAAAGAAACAGAGTAGATGATCTCCGTGATTTTTTTATGAGAATAAAAAGGTCACGGATTTATTTTTGTAGAAATCACACGTATTTTTGTGTTCATGTGACCCTAAATTATAAAAATAGTATAAGAGACAAACAATTTGATATAATTCCGGATCGCAAAAGTCTATAATGAGAAAGTGGATTGATGTATATATTCAATGGAGTTGATAATTGGATGAATCATGGATATGCAGTATTTAACATAGAGGCAAATGTTTTTTGCCTGTTCGGTATGCTGGTTTTGGAATACAAAACCGCGACCGGCGCGGACCGGCCGGATCGCAAAGGGATTTTTTCCATCGTGCTGCTGATTACGATCCTCAATTTCCTGGCGGATATTCTCTGGGAGCTGGAGGACGCAGCGTTACTTCCGCGGAGCGGCGGAATGATGTATTTAGCCACGATTCTTTACGTCTCGCTGGTGTCCCTTAATGCGTATTCGATTTTCTGGTGTATGGAGATTTTGCAGAACGCTGTGACTGTGGGAAGCCGCAGGTTGTATGTCCTGACTGCTATACCATGGATGGTAAATGTCGGGCTGCTTTTCAGTACGCCTTTTACCCGTGTTTTTTATTATATCGGACCCGGAACGGAGTTGCTTCCGGGAAAGCATTACGAATTAATGATTGCCATTGACGGCGCCTACATTGTTGCGGCCGGAATACTGGCAGTTATTCGTCTGGTTAAAAACAGGCACTATAAACAAAGGAGTGCTCATATCGCGGCGCTGTTTTTTTCGCTGCAGGTTTTTGCCAGCGGAATTCTGCAGGCTGTTTACTGGAGAGTGCCGATTCTGTGTTACGGACTGACGGGGGCGCTTTTCTGTATCTACCTGATCTTTATGGAGGATCTGATTGCATTGGATCCGCTGACCGGAGTGAACAACAGAAAGCAGATGGAAATCTATCTGAAGCACAAGCTTGACTCCGCGGTCAGCAGAAAAAAACTGTATCTGATCATCATGGATATTGACCGGTTCAAGGAGATCAATGATACCTTCGGGCATGAGATCGGTGACAGGGTGCTGATTCAGTTTGTAAAAACGGTGCAGGATCTTTGCGACAGACGAAGAAAAATCAACAATGAGACCTTCTTGCTCTCGAGATATGGAGGAGATGAATTCGTAGTCATCGCGGAGATCGAAGAGAGAGCAGAGTTGGAGCGATTTCTGGATGAACTCAGAAACGCATTGCGGGAGCTGTCCGTGGATGGAGCGGATCTCCGCGGTATTCAGATGAGTACCGGCTATGTATGCGCAATGGAAAAAGAGATGGAATTGTCCGTCGCAGGACTTTTCCGGGCTGCGGACCGAAGACTGTACAGTGAGAAGCAAGAACATCACCAGACGATTCCGGAATTTCTTGCGGAGTAGGAACAAAGTCCTCAAAAAAGACCGCCACACAAGGTTTCCCGTGAGGAAGCTGTGTGGCGGTCTTTAATATATCCTTTTTTCTTTGACCGTATGAATCAGCCCTTGGTCTTGGGCATGAAGCGGTAAAGTACGGCAGCGGTTGTTGCGATGGGCATGGACTGCACGGTGATGTGACCGGGGCCTGTGATTACGGTGTTGAAGAGACCCTCACCGCCGAAGAGTACGTTTTTCACACCTTTGATGGTGACTACGTCCATGGAGCAGGTGTTGTCCATGGCTACCAGATAACCGGTGTCGAGAATTTTCTTCTGACCCGGAGCGAGATCATATTCATGAGCGGAGCCATCCACCTCCAGGAAAACGAGACCTTTTCCGCTGAACTGTTCCATGATGAGACCTTCGCCTCCGAAGAACATGGTTCCGACCTTCTTCTGGAAGAAGACGGAGACATCTATACCCTCAGTCGCCGCAAGGAAGGAGCCCTTCTGCGCGATGACAGGGCGATCCGGAGTGATTTCAATGCAGCGGATGCTTCCGGGGAAACTGGATGAGAATGCAATCTCGCCGGTCTGGCGGGCGGTGTATCTGTTCATGAAGAGTTTCTCATTTGTGAACATACGACCGAATACTTTCCCGATGGAACCGCCCTCAGTACTCATTTCGATTCCATCGTCCATCCAGGCCATGGAACCGCCTTCACACTGCATAGATTCACCGGCTTCAAGCAGGCATTTCAGAACCGGCAGATTACCGCCGTCAATTTTGTATTGCATGTGATACCCTCCTGTCAAATATGTATGATTTTAATTCATAATTGTATTAATTATACAGGATTCGGGCGAGGATGTCATTATAAAACTGAAGGTAAAGCGGTGGTGACGCGGTGTGTACTTGTGCACAAGAGCAAGCCGCTTTACGTGACAATAAAGAACCTCACATCGCAATTTATTAGGGGAGATATATCAGATACAAAAATAAATAATCTGCCATATGTGTTGGCAAATGCCGAATATTGCGCTACTATTATATATGAATAAAAACAGATATAATGGCATAGGTATTATCTTGCCGGGCGTTGTTGTAAATACAGGATTGTAATTCCATGGATAATGACACTCTTGTCCATGAGTGAGGATCTGGAATGCATACGATCAAAACAAAGATGATTATTATAGTGACCGCTGTCCTGGTGACCTTGTCGGCATGTCTCTGCGGGATGAGTTATTATTACATCAACCATCTGGAGACGCAGCAGGCTTCGGATACCTTGAACCGGACTTGTGTGGAGACCTCGTCAAAGATTAACGAGCTTCTCTACCGCACCGAAGACACGGTGAATCTGATCGCCTATTCGGCGGTGAATCATATCAAGGAACCTGCACGGTTGTACGATAATGCTTATCGTGAGGAAATGAGCGATTATCTCAAGGCGATATTTATGAGTGCGGCGGAGAGAATCGACGGTTCGAAGGCCTTCTATGTCTACTATAACCGTGACATGATCAAGGATGACGGTTTCTACTTTGTGAAGAACAAGGTGACGCATCAGTTTGAGGAGCGCAAGCTTAAGGAGCTTGAACCTGACAGATGGTCGGAGGAAAAAGACAGGGAGATTTTGGATGCATGGTACAATGAACCTGTGGAGAAGGGCAAAAGTATGTGGATCAGACCCTATTATGATGACCGGATGGAACAGGAAGTCATCTCCTACGTTGTACCGCTGTATTCCAATGGCGGTCTGATTGCAGTTGCCGGTATTGATATCCTGTTTTCGGAATTGACGGATTTGATTGATGAGGCACAGGTCTTTAAGAGTGGATATGGTTTCCTGTGCGGAAAGGATATCAAGGAGCTTTACTACAATGCGGATCCGGAGACAGAGGATAAGAACAGTCTGGAGCTGACGCTGTTGAATTACGATGATATGAAACGCAGTGAGAAGACAGGAACTTCCATAATTCCCTGCCGTATAAAAGGGAAAAACTGTGAGTTGGCCTTTTCGAAGCTGGCCAACGGTATGTACACAGGCGTCATCGCTCCGGACAAGGAAATTTTTGCGGAGAGAAAGAAGGCAGTGGACAGATCGATGCTGATTACCACGATTGTTTTGATTTTGTCTTTTATCACTGTCACGATTGCGGCCAGAAATATGACAGTTCCGCTTCGGAATCTCATTCACGCGGCAAGAGTGATTCAGAAGGGAGACTACTCTGTCCGTGTCAAAAAGGTAGCAAATGACGAGATCGGCGAACTGACGGATACACTGAATCTGGCCGCGGAGATCATTGAGCAGTCCATTCTCAGCATCACGGAGAAGGCCTATCGCGATGAGTTGACCAGGGTGAAAAATCAAGCAGCCTACGATATGAAGATCAAACAGCTCACTTCTGCCATTCTCAATGACGAGGCGGAATTTGCCGTGGTGATGGTGGATATGAATCAGCTGAAACGGTTGAATGATACCTTCGGCCATGCAGAGGGAGATATTGCCATCAAGGCTATGTGTTCGGTGATTACCCGGATATACGACAGAAGTCCCGTGTTCCGCATCGGCGGTGATGAATTCGTGGTCATCCTCGAGAATGAAGACTATGAAGACAGAGAGAAACTGATCGAAGAACTCAGAAAACACGAGAAACTCCGGGACATGAATCAGGCAGAGCCCTGGACGGAAGTGGCTCTCTCTGCAGGTATGGCGGTCTATGATCCAAGGAAGGATCACACCTATCAGGAAGTTTTCAACCGGGCCGATGCACGTATGTATGAGAAGAAGCGGAGCATTGAGGGAATAGACGAGATGTCTGAGGATGAGGACGGAAGTGTAGAGACCGTAGGTTTTGATCATACGGATACTGACGAAACAAATCAGACTGACGGTGCTATTATATAGACTTTTGTGAATTCTTTGGATTTTAACAGTAAAGCTGAGATGAGTCAGTGCAGACAGAACTTAATGAGCAGGAGATGATCATGAGAAAGATTATGCATAAAAGTATTGCTTTCGGATTAGTCATATTGATGGTTTTGTTAAGCGCATGTAAAAGCAGATCGGCGGGAGAAGGTACATCAGCGCAGGGGAGCAGCATGAAGGTGAAGCCCACCGGAAAGTCGGAGCTAGTGCTGGTGACAGGAGCGGAACCTACCCACTTTTTTGCTCAGGCGCAGGTGGGATCCGCCGGTGCAGATAATCTGGTGCTGTCCAATGTCTACGACTGTCTGCTCCGGGTGGAGGCGGATGGAGAGTTGACGCCTGCCCTTGCCTCCGGATATACGGTGTCGGAGGACGGCTGTACCTATACGTTCCCTTTGCACAAGGGCGTGAAGTTCCACAACGGCAAAGAGATGACCGCAGAGGATGTGAAGTTCACGTTGGATCTCGGGGTTCAGAATTATGTAGGCAAGGCTCTTCTGATCAACTACAAGGATTCAAAGGTTGTGAACGATTATCTTCTGGAAGTACACCTCTCGGCACCGTACGCGGCTTTTTCAAACGGAATCGCCTCTAGAATCGGAAGTGTCATCTGCAAGAGTTACTACGAAGAAGTAGGGGAAGAGGGATATTTCAAGCACCCGGTGGGAACGGGCCCCTATCGCTTTGAAGAATATGTTCCGGGACATCATATTTCTTTTGCCGCCAATACGGATTACTGGCGTGGGGAGCCGACACTGAAGAAGGTGACTATCTCCATGGTGAATGACACGGATGCACAGATTAAAGGACTGACCGCGGGACAATTCGACGTGTTGGTCAATCCGTCTATTTCGGACTGCCTGAAGCTGGAAGGCATAAAGGGAGTAGACTGGGATACGATCACCTCTACCGGCCGGATCACGCTGTATCTGAATGACTGGAACGGCCCCTGCATGAACAGGGATTTCCGAAGGGCGATTCAGTGCGCAGTCAATAAAGAGGAAATCAAGGACAAAATCTGGTACGGCGATACGGTGGTGCTGGACATCGATATGTGTCCGAACTATGCGGCTTACCCTACGGTGGAAGACGGCATCGAAGTCGTGGACTACGATCCGGAGCTGGCGAAGAAACTGCTGAAGGATTCCGGATATAAGGGGGAAGAGTTCACAATCACCGTAGAGGACGGCTCTATGTTGGAAGATGTGGCGGAGCTGATCTGTGATCAGTTGTCGGAGATCGGAATTCACTGCAGAGTGGATGACATTGCTTCCGAAGAGTTTTATAATGTCCGCATCAAGAGAATGTATCAGGCGACCATCGTCGACAACATCTGTTCCCTGATGGACGCCGACGGCATGCTCACGGCACACAATGCGGACGGCCCCTACTTCGAGGAGCGGTTCTTCGAGAGAGATCCGGAGATCATTGAGCTTCTGGAGAAGGGAAGAGCGGTACAGGGGGAGGAACGAATTCCTTTCTACGTGAAAGCCTGCAATATTATCACAGAAGAGGCTTATGAAGTTCCGCTGGTGAACAATCTGAGCACCATTGCATTCAACAACAAACTCACCGGTGTGGAGGCACACTGTCTGGGGCTTTGTTATTTCGTAGACTGGAAGTGGGAATAAGAACAATATGAAAATTACAATGATACGACATGCAAAAGTAAAAATGCGTTGGCCCTTTCGCTGCAATTCAGAGGAATTTGACGCCGCCTGTCAGGCCTATGACAAGGCAGAGATCGTGAAGCCTTCAAAAAAGCCCCGGAAGATCCGGAAGGCAAAGGTTTTTATCAGCGATCTGGATCGAACCAGATGGACGGCGGAAGGATTGTTCCGGGACACAGACTTCACAGTCCTGGGGGATATTCGGGAGGTGAAGATGAACTCCTTTACGGACACAGAGCGAAAGCTACCTCTCTTCATTTGGTACTTCTTCGGACGCCTGCAGTGGCTTCGTAACGACGAGAGACAGGCGGAGACCAGACGGGAATCCGTGCAGAGGGCACAGAACGCCATCGACCGCTGTGAAGCAGAAGGCAGGGACTGTATCCTGGTCACTCATGGATTTTTCTTAAAGATACTCATGCGTGAATTAAAGAAAAAAGGCTATGCCATCCGCGGAAATAACAGGCCGCTGATCCGGAATCTGCAGGAGATCACGGCATATAAGGAGTAAATGAAATTGTGTAATAAAAACCGCCGATTATGTCGATATATCTGTACAAATATGTTGAAAAAACGCAGGCGAAGGTGTTTTACACGGCTGTACGGCCGAAACGGGTAATAGGAGTAAAGATATGATCATACAGCATAATATAGCGGCAGCCTACGCCTACAGGAATATGAAGAGCAACCGGAGCGGCCTGTCCAAGAACCTGGAGAAGCTTTCCTCCGGTTACCGCATCAATCGGTCGGCAGATGACGCGGCCGGGCTTGCGATCTCAGAAGAGATGCGTGCGAAGATCAACGGTCTCAATCAGGCAGAGATGAACGTGGACGACGGAATCGGTCTGATTCAGACAGCGGATGGAGCCATGACGGAGGTCCACGCAATGCTGGAGAGGGGCGTGACTCTCACCACACAGGCGGCGAACGGAACCTACAATGACGTATCAAGGGCATCCATTCAGAAGGAACTGGATGAGTTGGGTGCTGAGATTGACCGGATATACGAAAGTACAGATTTTAACGGCATCAAGGTTTTGCAGGGGCAGCATGTGACATCTCAGACCAGCAGACTTGAGATTATCGGAGGATTGCCGGAAGGTGTTACCTTTGACAATGATACTGCGACACAGAATTATATGGCGTCGACATGGGCCGATCCGACATCGGTCTCTGTTGATATTACGTATAAATATCAGGATTCACAAGGCAATGACCAGACGGCAACATTCACAGCTTCCGTTAAACAAAGATACGTTTCGTCTGAAGTGGATTTTACTCATTATGTGCCTGGAGCAACGGGAGCGTTTAACTTTACATGTTGTACGTGTGACAATCACTATACAGCAAACCTTGTTTCCGGAACGCAAAACAGTGTGGAACATCAGACGGATGGAGATGGGAATGACCACTATATCTATAATATTGGTGTAGATGGAGCAACAGCGGATGATATTATAGATAAAATCACAACAGCTATGAGCAAGAACCCGCAGGGACATTACACAAAACTCGAAGTATCCGGATCGAAGTTGATTATTTATGATGAGAGAGCAATCACCAATAAAACAGATATAATTGATGATTTAAATAATAGTTCATTAAATCTTTCTTATAATCTAAATTTGACTGCGAATTCGATTACAAAAGTCGTTTATCATGATACAAGCAATAGCTTACCGATGAATTCGCTTTCGGAATTTAATCGTAAGCAGGGGGAAGTAACCGAAGGGCTTGCCCGAACGACGACAGATACTGAATACGCAGGAACACCGGATGTTGTTTTACAAATCGGACCCACAGATAAGGAAACTCTGGTAGTAAAACTTCCGAGAGTATCTACAGAAACCCTAAAAGTAGATGGTGTTCAAGTTGATACAGTGCCACATGCTGCCACCGCGATGGAGTCTTACCAGAAAGCCATCGATCAACTCAGCCTCGAGAGGGCGCGTCTCGGAGCCTATGAGAACCGACTGGAGCATACGAAGAATTACTTGGGAATTGCTTCTGAGAATACAACGGCAGCAGAGTCCAGGATCCGTGATACGGATATGGCAAAGGAGATGGCAGCCTACACAAAGAACAATATTCTCTCTCAGGCGGCACAGTCGATGCTGGCGCAGGCCAATCAGTCCGGACAGGCCGTATTATCTCTGCTGCAGGGCTAATTGAAGGATTTGGGAAAGACAGACGTCTTTATCAGAACGGAATAGAAGAGAGAACAAACGACAGGTATCTTGTTTGTGCAGGGTACCTGTTGTTTTTGATTTGCAGAAAAAGGAATAGAAAAATAACACGCGATCCCCTATACTGAATAGTGTTTGAAACAACTATTTTACAGGGGGAACAACATGAAAAGAGGCAGTTTATTTGCTGGATTGATACTTTTATCCGGAGTGTTACTTGCAGGATGCACCATTACCTTCCGGATTCCGGGAAAGGCGAAACAACCGACGCCCACACCGAAGGTGGAGAAAACTTCATCAAGCAGCGACGATTCTGCGACAAGCAGCAGTGACGTGAACGACTGGTCGGACATTTTCAACAATGAACTTCAGGGAAACAGTTCATCAGATTCTACCACGGTCAGCAGTTCATCTGAGGGCACAGGTACTTCCAGCAGCAGTTCCGTTTCGTCCGTTTCCAAAACTCCGGACAAGATCACCAATTCTACCGGCGGCGAACTTTCTTCGGAGACAAAGGCTATGCTGGCAAGGCTGGATACGGATTACTCCAAGGTGAAATGGGGCGTTGTTTACAACATCTCCAAGGATTATCCGGGAGTGGTTGCCAGTGTGACACCCTGCAAGGAAGGTGAGGACTACAAACTTGTAGTAGCCATCACGAACCTCTACGACAAGGAACTTACTATCTACGGAGATCTGAAGGCAAGGGCAGCGGATGACTCGGAGATCGGAGAACTGACCATCTACGAGTCCCACATAGGAACCGGCAGTACCGTGATCAATACGATTGAATGTGATGATAAGATGCCGGACGGAAGGGTGCGCTGGACAGACATTACGATCCGCACAGAGGATGAGAAAACCTACACACCCTGGGAGGCAGACTGGGAGATGTCCGGCAATCCGGGTGACGGTATGCTGACAGCAAACGTGACCATTACAGCGTCCAACAACGGGAAGCTTGGAACCGGCGATATCACCGGACTGTTGCTGGATGAACAGGGCTATGTCCTCGCGGTTGGAGAGAGCTATATCTCTGAGGCCACAGACGGAGGAAAGAAGGCAGAGGCATCGCTTCTGTTCTTCGGCGATGCTAATGATCTGAAGAAGACCAAGGATCTGGCATCCTTCGCAAATCCGGTGAATTACTGATTGTTCAGATAAGGTTAATATTCGAACAATCGAAGCAGATTGTGTCAATAGAATAACAAAACAAGTAAGGGATCCCGTGTCTGCAGGGTAGCAGATGCGGGATTCCTTCCTGTTGCAGGTTTCGGGTGACTCTTTGCGTTTATCTCCGAAAAAAAACTGACGATATAAATATATGAATGGGTTTGCAGGAAGTTTAAGCGTCTGTACCGGAAAGGAATCCTTATGTTTGGATATTACACGGTCATTATTCTTCTGAGTTGGGCGGCCCTTCTTACCATGGGCATATTGGTGTATGAGAATAACCGGATTCTTCCGGCTGATAAGAGAACCCTCTACATCACGTATCTGCTGGTGTTTCTGGCTTCTGCAGCCGAGTGGGTGGGCCTTAGGATCAACGGTCTTCCCTTTGTGCCGACCTGGATTCTGCGCGCTGTTAAATTTCTGGATTACACCCTGACACCTATGTGCGGAGCGATCTTCGTCTTTCATATGCACTTAAACAATCTCGTGCAGAAGATCCTTTATTCCGTGATTCTTTTAAATAACTGCCTGCAGATGGTGACCATTCCCACAGATCTGATGCTTGTAATCGACAAAGATCATCGGTATCAACATGGACCGCTCTTTCATGTATATATTCTCTTGTGTCTGTTTGTCATTCTGACATTGATCATCGAGTTTATTATTTTCGGAAACACCTTCCGGAAGAAGAACCGCAAGTCTCTCTATGCCATCATGTTGATTGTGGTCTCCGGCCTTGTGATTCAGGAGACTTTTTCGGATATCCGGATTGCTTATCTGGGGATGGCCATCGGCTGTGCTCTGATGTTTATCCACTATTCGGAGTTTACCCAGCTGAAGACGGACGACATTCTGACAGAGCAGAAGATCCGCCTGATGCTAAGCCAGATTAAGCCGCATTTTTTGTACAATTCTCTGGGATCCATCGAGGCATTATGTGACCTTGATCCAAAGAGCGCGAAGCAGGCCACAAGGCTCTTTGCAAGGTACCTGAGGGGAAATATGGATGCCATTACGGCGGATACCCTGATTCCCTTCGAGCAGGAACTGCAGAACACGAAGCTCTATCTGGAACTGGAGAAGATCCGGTTTGAGGATGCCCTGGAGGTGAATTTCAAGATTGATGCGGTCGACTTTATGATCCCCCCGTTGACACTGGAACCTATTGTAGAGAATGCGGTAAAGCACGGGATCCGCAAGAAATCGGATGGCAGAGGTCGGGTGATGATCAAAACCTCGGAATATGTGGACAAGTACTGTGTGAGTGTCATTGACGACGGCGTCGGCTTCGATTCACGGGAGAAGAAGGACGACGGCAGGAGTCACGTCGGAGTGACCAACGTGCGAACAAGGTTGAGGCAGATCTGTAATGCCTCTCTGGAGATTGTCTCCATACCGGGGGCCGGAACCATAGCAACCATAGAAATTCCCAAGGAAAAAGCAAAGGATTAGAGAATGCTGATTTACGCCATTGATGATGAACCGAAGATGCTTCGTCTTCTTCATAACGCCAGAATGAATAAGAAGCAGGAAATTATGACGAAGAGAAGATTAATCGCAGCGTTGGCAGCTGCTACAATGATTGTGCGTACGTGTTTCCTGTATTGGCTTCGGAAGCGGATTATAGTGAGAGTTCGGACGTGAATGCGCGCGTGACAGCAGAAAACCAGGAATACGACGATGAGACGGATACAGATACAAGCAAGGTGGGACAGCCTGTATGGGACGTGGTAATTACGCAGGATGAACTGACCTTTGATCTCGTGAAGACGGTTACCACAGAGAGAACCACCAGCTACGTGGTGGAGTGGGATACGAAAAAGCATAAATACGTGAAGAAGCAGGTGACACAGACCACAGGAAAGTCGATGGTGCGCTATGAACTGGCGGAAGGATCGGAAACCCACAAGACTTATACCGTGACGAACAACTGCAACTTCGCACTGAAGAACGTGAACTTTGACGTGACGGATCTGACAGGCAAGGAAGCTCTGAAGGTAGATAAGAGCGACGCCAGCAGGAACCTCGGCATCGGCGAGAACTCCAGCATCTCCATTACCCCTGAGGCAGAGAAGCTTGGATCCGACTGCACCTACAGCGGCAATAATCAGATCAAGATCGGTTCGGTGAGCATCTCTGTAGATCGCGATGGCGACCCCGTTGTCAGCTCCGGAAAGTACGCTTATGATGAAGTGAACCCTTAGGAGTAGGCGTGGTTCCATTCGGGAAATCAAAATTTTATTCGTAATGGTCTGAGATTTTTATAGACAAAGAATTAAGGACTCCCTTGGGGGATCTCATGATATTTCATGAAATCCTCTACAGGGGAGTTTTTTCTGGAAAACATTATGAAAGAGATTCTGAGGTCCTTTTTATTTGTTCGGATTTGGAAAAATATAAAATTACTTTTCTGACAATAATTGAGAAGTTCTCCTTTTTTTTCTCTGTTAAAATATAGATTAAGAATACACTATATAATTTGCCGTCCTGTGGGTGCGGCGGAGAAAAGGGGGAAATGCAATGAAGAGAAGCATCAGAAAGTGCAGAGCCTGCATCGCTATGTTTCTGGCGGTGATCTGTATGATCTGCTCAGTGGCAGTCACAGGTACAGTTTCTACCGTTCAGGCAGCGGCTGACAATCTGCTTGATACTTACGGAGCTGCCTTCGGCAAGATCGGTACCTGTATCAACTTAAGTCAGCTCAAGGATTCGAGCCAGCTCGGTGCACTGAAGAAGAACTTCAACAGTATTACACTTGAGAATGAGATGAAACCGGATTCCCTTCTCTGGGGAACGGGTACCATGTCTGTAGCCCAGGCGAAACAGCAGGGATACTACATCCCTTCCAACTACACGGAGTCACTCGTTCCGACCATCAACTTTAGCACTGTGGATCAGGTAATCAACATCTGCCACAACAACGGCCTGAAGATGAGAGCGCATACGCTGGTATGGCACTCCCAGACACCGCACAAGTTTTTCTGCCAGAACTACAATGCGAACTCCGGTCTTGTAAGTGCTTCCCAGATGGATGCCCGTCTTGAGATGTACGTGAAGACCGTTATGAATCACGTATACAACACTACTTACGGAAAAGAGGTTGTGTACGCATGGGATATTGTAAACGAGTATATTCATGCCACAAATTCTGACTGGGCAAATGTATACGGAAATACCGGAAATACACCGGGCTTCGCAAAGAAGGCTTTCCAGTTTGCTCATCAGGTTCTTGAGGAGCAGAACCTCACAGGTAAGGTTGAGCTCTACTGGAACGATTACAACACTTACATGAGCGCAGAGCAGGAGCTTGCCATTGTTGACTGGATCAACCGAGAGGGCAAGATCTGCGACGGTATCGGAATGCAGTCCCACGTGGGAACAAACTTCCCGTCTCCGGACTACTATGCTACAGCTCTTGAGAAATTCCTGAAGGCCGGATACAACGTACAGATCACAGAGATTGATGTCACAAACAATGGCGACAGCGACCTCAGCAGCTACGTTTACCAGATTATGAAGAGAATCTGCAACCTGCAGAAGAAGTACAAGAGAATCAAGGGTATCACCTGGTGGGGACTTTCTGATCAGACAACCTGGATCAACAACCAGAAGCCGCTTCTGTTCTCATCTCCGGGTGTTCCGAAGCAGGCGTTCTACCAGGCAATCAAAGCCTGCACAGAGGTCTTCGGAGACAACCCTGAGCCGCAACCGACAGATACACCGGCAGAGCCCACAGCGACTCCGAAGCCGCTGTCCAAAGTACCGGGTGAGAAAGTGACCATCGAAGAGGGTCAGTACTACATCAAGAACGTAAATGCTCAGAAATACCTGACTGTCGCAAATAACACCGGAAAAAATGTGCAGAACGTGGAGATCCGCACAGGCAGCGGTGTAGACGGACAGAAGTGGAATGTCATCTATACTTCCGAGGGATATATGCAGCTTCGCTCCGCTCTTGGAAGCTTCAACGTGGATATCGCGAACGGTGAAGACGAGAACAATGCAAATGTTCAGATCTACTCCGCATACAACGGATCCGCACAGCAGTTCGTGCTTTACAGCACAGGCGAGGCTGACACTTATTACATCGCAACAGTCTGCAGTAATGAGACAAGAGTTCTGGACGGCGAAGGAAAGAAGAAGACAGACGGAACCAATGTTATTCAGTATGCATACAGCGGCGGAAGCAACCAGCAGTGGGTATTTGAGAAAGTAGGAGGCGGCTCGAAGCCTACATCTACACCGAAACCGACAGCAACACCTAAGCCTACATCAACAACAAAGCCTACGGCTACACCGGTTCCTACAAAGAAACCTTCCGGAAAGAAGATCAAATATGCTTCTCTGGATCTGGACGGCGACGCAGTGCTTTTCAAGACAAGAGTAACGACTCCTACACCGGTTCCGACAGCTACGCCGAAACCGACAGCAACACCGAAGCCTACAGCTACACCGAAGCCTACAGCTACACCGAAGCCTACGGCGACACCGAAACCTACAGCTACACCGCCAGCTACACACCTGTCCATGGCTGAGTTCACAAAGCAGGTCAACTCCAAAGTTGTGAATGTGGAGCCTTCCTCCAGCAAGCAGGAGAGAGCAGGCGTGACTTACGGAACGGTAAAGAGCGACAGCTACTGGTCTTCAACCTGTAACCGCAACAAGAAGGTCAACGTCCTTCTTCCTGCAGGCTACAGCACAAACAAGAAATACCCGGTTCTCTATGTAATGCACGGTTATTACGAGAATCAGGATCGTATGATCATTTACGGAAACAGCACGATGTACACAAAGCAGATCATCGGAAATGCGATCGCTGACGGTGAGGCAGAGGACATGATCGTTGTCTTCCCGTACATCTACTCCAGTACAAAGAATGACACCTGTACAGGAATGAATGATGAGAACAACGCAGCCTATGACAACTTCATCAACGATCTCACCAAGGATCTGATGCCTTACATCGAGAAAAACTACAGCGTCAAGACCGGAAGAGACAACACAGCCATCACCGGCTTCTCCATGGGAGGACGTGAGTCGCTTCTCATCGGAATGCAGAGATCGGATCTCTTCGGTTATGTGGGAGCCATCTGTGCCGCACCGGGTGTAACCGGAACCTTCAACTGGGCAAGCGGCAAAGAGCCTTATCTGCTCTTCCTCACAGCAGGAAGCAACGATACGGTTGTTTACTCCACACCGAATGATTATCATCAGAAGTTCACTCAGAACGGTGTGCCGCACGTATGGCATTATGTAGAGGGTGGATATCACGGTGACAATTCCATCCACGCGCATCTGTACAACTTTGTACGTGCCGTATTCAAAAACTGATGCAAGAATGAATCTGTAAAAAAGAGTAGTTTTCGCAAACCACAATCTGTCTTCCCGCAGGTTGTGGTTTTGCGTTTTATCTGAAGAAATTTTGTGATATGTAAGTTTTATGATAGATACGTGATTTTTTTGTACTAGAATAGAAACAATGACTGTAAACGCAATGTATTCGTATATGAGCATTTGGACATTTTTTATGCGGAATCATCAGATACAGATGACTCAAATACTGTTGGTTCAAATACAGATACATTGTCAGGATCAGGTATCTATGTAAGGAAAATAATATGTGTGAAAGTTATAAGCTTGACGGAACTGAAATGAATGAATTCCTGAAGAAACTGCTGGAAGAGGAGAAACCGGCGGCGATCTCTCAGGAAGCTTTTGCCCCCATGGCCGGGCGGTATCACATTGGCCGGATAGAAGTAACGGTCAAAGCTCCGTCGAGTGTTTTTTCCAGGGAGAACATGGAACAGAGAGTGGTTCTGTTCCGGAGCCCTGAGGGATATCGTGAGGATCTCTGCTGGTCCAGAGATTTTGTCACCGGAGAGAACGAAGAGGTGTTGGCGCTGGTTTATCCCCTTCCGGGGACTGCAGGGTGGTCTGACTCCGAGAAGGAGACGATAGAGACGTACCTGTCCATCGCGGTTCTTCACAGTGAGAAGTATCGACTCTTTGATCAGATCAGGCTCACGGCGCTGACAAATTATCTCACGGGACTGCCTAATGCCGGCGGTTACCTGGAGGTGATCAAGAGCCTTGTGAAGAGTGGAAAGCTGGATGAGTACGATTCCTATTACTACAATCTGAAGAGTATGGGTCTGTTCAACATGCGCTTTGGCGGGGAGGAGGGCGACCGGATCATTCAGCGCTATGCCGTCCTCTGCCGGGAGTTCATCCGTCCGGATGAGTGCATCGCCCACTTCGGCGGGGACAACTTTGTGGCGCTGATTCGAAGAGAACGGGCGGAGGAGTTCCGCTGCTTCCTGAATGAAACCGAGACCTATGCCCTTCGCGGAGAAGAAAGAATCCCTGTTCGCCTGAAGTGTACGGCCGGAAGAATGAAAATCGAGAAGAAGGAATCTGCCTTCTGGAAGATTATTGCAGGTCCCGCAACTGCTCTTGCCTATGCGAAAAAGCGCGGGATTGATTTTGCGGATCTCACGGATGAGATGCTTCAGCAGGCCAACCGGCAGAAGGAAATGCAGCATGATTTCAGCAGTGCCCTCCGGAACGGGGAGTTTGTGTCCTTCTATCAGCCGAAGGTTAACACGGAGACGGGAAGGATCGTGGGGGCGGAAGCCCTGGTGCGATGGATCAGGGATGGCGTGGTGATTCAGCCCGACCAGTTTATTCCTGCGCTGGAGAAAGTCGGGATGACAGAACAGCTGGATCTCTATGTCCTGGAGGAAGCCTGCAAGAACCTCCGGAAGTGGATCTCCAACGGCAATAAGGATATGGTCATGTCTGTGAATTTTTCCCGGCGCGATCTGGAGGACCCGCAGCTCTCGGAGAAGATCATACATATTATTGAGAAATATCATCTGAACAGAAAAAACATTCTGGTGGAGATGACAGAAACCACCAGCGAGCAGGAGAAAAATCTCATGATGCGCTTCATGGGCGCCTTGTCCGAGCATGATATCATGACTTCCATCGATGACTTCGGTACAGGTTACTCATCTCTCAGCGCCCTGCGAGACTATACGGTAAATGAGATCAAGATCGACAAGTCCTTCATCAGCCACGATGAGCTACAGGATAAGGACCGGGCCATCATCGGTTCCATCATCAAGATGGCGGAGCTTCTTCATGTGGATGTCATCACCGAGGGCGTGGAGAACATGGAGCAGGTACAGTTCCTGCAGGATCTGGGCTGCACGAAGGTGCAGGGATATCTCTATGGAAAGCCTCTTCCTCCGGAACAGCTGGAGGGGATGCTTGACCGTCAGGCAGCGGGGATGATCCACAGCTGATCAAAAGGATCCGGAGTATGGCCGGGGATTTGCAGGCACTATAAAAATAAAATTATAACAAAATATTTAGGCTGTTGCGCTGCGCCTCGCAGGTACGTGTCAAGGATGCGAATGTACAGAAAAACAGAGAAAAGATCAGCGGCATTTTATACAAAACCTCGAAGTTGCTGTTTCGTGTAGAAATGGGAGCAACTTGTGTTATAATTCACTTCGGTGTCAAAATAACAAGGAGGATTGTGTATGGAAAAGCTGACTGTCAACCATCGGGGACAGATTCCGCTTAACAGCGAATTCTGCGTAGACATCGTAGATGTCCCTGAGGACAGGACTGTCGTTGATCTCTGGCTCAGAAGACAGAGTAACGAGGCCGCCTGTTTTATTGCAACACTGAAGAAGCAAAGACTCCGGGAAGA
Organism: Eubacterium sp.; assembly: GCA_024684035.1. Taxonomy (GTDB): domain Bacteria; phylum Bacillota; class Clostridia; order Lachnospirales; family Lachnospiraceae; genus Bilifractor. The sequence goes on from JAIKXQ010000099.1 coordinate 23,614, forward strand.
TGACTGGATGGAGGTCATTGAAGAGGAGAAGCTTCACAACATGATGGCAGCCATGTGAGGCCATCAGAGAAAAAATCGGTAATAAGGCAATCGGGTATAGATAGATTGTTAAAATAAGGGGAAAGAGCCGCGGAAGGTCTTGGGTATGCAGGACTTTCCGCGACTCTTGTTTTGTCTCATAGGAAATTGCTTCTCATTCCCTATGAGATAAAACGCTCCGCTTTAGATGCGCAGCTCGCAACGGTCATACATAACAGAATCGTTTATCCTGCCGGATACATGATATGTTGTAAAAAACAAAAGAATATGATATGTTTAATGTATAGAAATCTGCATTTAAAGTATTTGTCACGGATCCTGCATCTATGTTCGAAGAGCAGGGGCTGCCGTGATTTATTGGGCAGTTTATAAAGGTATTTGTAAAGCGATTTGTACAGGGGTTGACACGGAGGTATGCACTATGCTCCGAGGGATAGCGAGCGCTTACAGGGATAATCCGGAATACTATACCCGGGAGGTGAACAGGATCAATCTGCGCACCTTGTATTTGCTGCCGATGATCGGAATCCCGGCCAGTATCTTCAATATTATCGCGCATGCGATTATGATGCGGCAGGCGTCTCAGCGCAACGGATACCTGCTGCTGGCTTATTACGTCTTTATATTTATCCTGACACGATGCCGTCCGAAGAAGGATTTCCGGCGCGGGACGCTTTATATCTATCTGGTTCAGGTTCCCGTCTATATCATGACGATTTTGAGCGGTACGGTTTTGGATCCAAAGTATCAGGCACTTACTTTTCTTTTGTATATTCTGGCATTTCCACCATTCATTCTTGACAGACCTATTCGGGTCATCGGCTACAGTTCCTTCTGGATGCTTCTAATGCTTGCGCTGAGTTTTTGTTGTAAAGAGCGCACAACCTTCCGCGGTGATCTGATGCATGTGATTCAGGTCTACTGCCTGCTTCTTGGTACCATCTTAGTGATTCTGGACAGTAGATACAAGCTCCTGATGCGCCATCTCGAGACCATTCGGTTCTCGGAGGGGGATGAGCTCACCGGTCTTTTGAACCGGAAGTATTTCGTTCGGAATGCCGAGCGGAGAATCAAATCCGGCGAAGAAGAGGGCGATATTTTTTTCCTGTCCCTTGATATCAAGAATATGTGCAGGTATAACGAGATCTGTGGTTACACGGAGGGAAATTATCTGCTGATGCGCATTGCGGAAAGGCTCAAGAAGGAATTTCCGAAGGGGCTTGTCTCCAGATTTGATGAAGATCACTTCTATGTCATGGCCGGCCGGCAAGAGACGGATCAGGCACTGATGAATCTGACGGAGAATCCGCTGGTGGGCAGTACCGGGAAGGAAGTCCAGATGAAGATCGGTGTTTACCCTTATTTGGAGGGTGACGCTGTGGGCACAGCCTGTGACAGGGCGAGCATCGCCTGTAAGAATACGGAGAAGGGAAAACTGATTCGCTGGTACAATCGCCAGCTGAAGGAAGACTATGAGTTCCGTCAGTATCTTCTGGATCATTTCCAGGATGCTCTGAAAGAAGAGGAATTTGTGGTTTACTATCAGCCCATTGTGCGGCTTTACTCAGGGGAGACCTGCAGTGAGGAAGCGCTGGTTCGCTGGATAGACAAGACCAGGGGAATGATTCCTCCGGGACAGTTCATCCCTCTTCTGGAGGAGAATAACCTTTCGGCGGATCTGGATCTCTATGTGATCCGGCACGTTGTGCAGGAATTCGCCATCAAGAGAGAATCGGGGCTTGTGAATACACCGGTTTCCGTCAACCTCTCAAGGATGGACTTTATATCTCATGATATGCCGGCTCTGATCAGCGAGATTCTTGAAGAGAGTCATATTCCTCACGACAGACTCATTATTGAGATCACAGAGAGTTCCTTTGCCATGGGCAACGAGCTTCTGACGGGAGTACTGAATGAATTTCATCGCCGTGGTTTCCGGGTGTGGATGGACGACTTCGGCTCCGGTTATTCCTCGCTGAATCTCCTGGCGGAATTCCGCTTCGACATGGTGAAGTTCGATATGCGCTTTGTCCGGAATCTGGCGGAGGGATCCACCTGTCAGATGATCCTGGAAAAGATGGTGGAGCTGGTGGATTCTCTTGGAATCGGAACCCTGATCGAGGGCGTAGAAAATCCGGAACAGCGGGAGCTTCTAAGAAAGATTGGCGGACAACGGATCCAGGGATATCTGTACAGCAAACCGAGGCCTCTCTCCCAGATTATCTGGAATGCAGAGCATGGCGGAGAACTGGTCTACGAGAATCCGGAGCGGGCGCAGTACTACGATGATATCTCCAAGGTAAGCCTTCGCAAGCCGCTGCAATTTGATCTTTCCAATGAGAACAGCGGAAAAGAAGTGGAGCTTCCGGCAGAAGTCATCGAGATTGACAGGGATGAGAATATACGGATCCTCAGGATGAATGACCGGCATCTCATGCTCAATCAGACGCTTGGGCTTGTGAATGAGAAGGGAGAACAGGAATTGTCGGTGAAGCCGAGAGCCGAATTTGTCGCGCATCTGCGAGAAGCAGAGCAGACAAAAGTCTGGGAATCCGTGGACTCTGAATTTAATCCCTATCAGAACCGGAACACATCCCTGTTTATTCACTACATCTCCGAGGATCGGCTCACCGGCAACGTGGCCTTCCTTCTGGTTGTAGTATGAGCGAAACGGCTGGCGTTGTTTGAATCGCGAATTATGAGTGAAAATTTATATTAAAGACATATTCATGACAAAAATGAAAAAATGTAATAAAGAAGTAAAAAGGAGCGTGAAAGAAATAAAAGACAGAATATAATGCGAAGATGCAGGTTGAAGTGAGTAATATACCCGGTTTCATTGGGTAATATGCGACATTAAAGATATCGATAAGATGTGAATATATCGTAGAGGCATTTTGATTTGCGGGTAAAAATTCATATATAAAAGAGTTTTATATAGTTACTTCGTTTATTAGTATTGCATTTTGGTCACACTTTGTGTATGATGGTCACATAGAGAGATGAATAATATTGCAATGATATTAGATGAAGTACTGTTTTCTCTTTATAGGTTGAGCCAGTCTCAATCATTTGAATACCTCAAAATGACCCCGCAGGACTGTTGTCCTGCAAGTGGTACTGCTTACAAGGCAAGCGACTGTTACGGAGACCTTTGACGGATATCAGCGAGAAATATCCGGATCTGTGTGTTCGTAGTTCACAACAACCGTCGATTCTGTCTGGTGATTAATATAGTAGTACAAGGGGAAAACCCGCAGAGTGTTGCTGAGCCTCTGCGGGTTTTTTTGTGTGGCAACGAGCCAAGGATGCACCATCGTGCTTGCACGAAATGGTGCATATTTGATATGGAGGAATAAGATGGCTTCATTCATTTCATTGCAGGAAGTTACAAAGATCTACCACATGGGCGATGTGGAGATTCATGCCTGTGACGGCATCAGTTTTGACATCAACGAAGGAGAATTCGTGATTATCGTCGGCCCTTCCGGCGCAGGGAAGACCACGGTGTTGAATATTCTCGGCGGCATGGACCGGCTCACGGACGGAAAAGTTGAGGTGGACGGGAAGGATATCGGAACCTTAAGCGGGAAGAGACTGATCGAATACCGTCGGGAGGACGTGGGCTTCGTCTTCCAGTTCTACAATCTCATGCAGAATCTGACTGCCAAAGAGAACGTGGAACTTGCTTCCCAGATCTGCAGGGATCCCCTGCACGCGGAGGATGTTCTCGCCGAGGTGGGCCTGGAGCACAGAATGGACAATTTTCCTGCCCAACTCTCGGGAGGTGAGCAGCAGAGAGTGGCGATCGCCAGGGCGCTGGCGAAGAATCCGAAGCTCCTTCTCTGCGATGAGCCCACGGGAGCTCTGGATTATCAGACAGGAAAAGCAATCCTCAAGCTTTTGCAGGATACCTGCAGACGAAAGAGGATGACCGTCATTGTCATCACCCATAATACCGCGTTGACGCCTATGGCGGACAAGGTCATTCACATCCGAAACGGAAAAGTCAGTCAGAAAGAAATCAATGAAAAACCGGTACCTGTAGAACAGATCGAGTGGTGATCAGGTTGCGCGGGAGATGTGTAGTGTTCCGGATTCAGCCGGGACAACCGAGAGGATTGATATATGAGAGCACAGAAGAAAGACTTCTTTCGTGAGATCCGGAAAAACTTCGGCAGGTTCCTGTCTATTATTTTTATTGTCATGCTCGGCACTGCTTTTTTCGCCGGTCTTCGTTCCTCGTCTGCCGCCATGAAGTACTCGGCGGACCGTTACTATGACAAGACGAACATGATGGATCTGAGAATTCTTGGCACCCTGGGAATCACGGATGAGGATATTGAAGATATTCGGGAGACGGAGGGCGTGGAGACTGCCGAGGGAGCATACGCTCTGGATGTCATCTGTAAACTGAAGGATAAACAGCTGGTGATCAAAGTCTTGTCACTGGATGAGAAGATCAACCGGCCGGTGCTTACAGAGGGACGGCTTCCAAAAGATGCGTCGGAGTGTCTGGTCGACGCCGGAGTTCCCGTCACGAAGGATGTGAGCATTGGACAGAAGCTCACCTTTACTGCCGGGGACGACCGGAAACCGGAGAATCTGAGGCGGAAGGAATTTACCGTGGTGGGACGAGGATACATCCCCTCTTATACAGACCTGGAGAGGGGAAGTGCCGAGATCGGAGACGGATCCACAGACGCTATTGTTCAGATACTGCCGGATGCCTTCGATATGGAGGTATACACGGAAGCCCATGTGCTGGCGAAGGGCGCGAAGCAGGTGGATACTTTCTCGGAGAGCTATGATACTTGCATCGGGAAGCTCACGGAGAAACTGGAGGACCTGGGAGAGCGCGCGTCGGAGCGAAGATACAAGTCCCTTGTCGATGAGGCTGTCGATGAGGCTGTTGCCGAGGCAGTGGACAAAGCTGTGAAAGATGCCGGTAAAGCCGCGGAGAAAGAGCTGACTTCACAGATGCCCGGCATGGAGATCCCGGAAGAGATGTTGAAAGAGGTTCGGGAAAAGGCAGAAAAGACGGCGAGAGAAGAGGCAACAAAAAAGGCGACAGAGGAGGCCAGACGGAAGGCGGAAGAAGCCATCGACGAGCCCTCCTGGTATGTGCTAGACAGAGACAAGATCGAGAGCTTTGTCAGCTATGAGCAGAATGCAGACCGGATGGACAGTCTCGGTGAGGTTTTCCCTGTGATCTTTTTTCTGGTGGCGGCGCTTGTGAGCCTGACGGCCATGACAAGGATGGTAGACGAGCAGAGGATGCAGATCGGAACCATGAAAGCTCTGGGTTACGGTGGCGGTACCATTGTGGGAAGATATTTCTGGTATGCCGTCCTGGCTACGATGAGCGGAGGAATTGTCGGCGTTGCGGTGGGCGAGAGATTTCTTCCCTACCTCATCAGTACTTCCTACGGAATCATGTATACCGGTATGGATGAACACCTGACGCCGGTGAACTGGGATCAGGCAATTCTGGCCATTGCGGCGGCTTCAGCCAGTACAGGCATAGCTACTCTGGCGGCCTGCATCAATCAGATGCGATCCAGACCGGCGGAACTGATGCGGCCGGAGGCGCCAAAAGGGGGGCGCCGTGTCTTTATGGAGAAACTTCCTATTATCTGGAAACACATGAGTTTCACCTGGAAGTCCACCATCCGCAATCTGATTCGCTACAAGAAGCGGTTCATTATGACCGTCATCGGCGTTGGTGGCTGTATGGGGCTTCTTCTGGTGGGATACGGACTGAAGGATTCCATCACGGAGATCGCGAAGCAGCAGTACATTCAGCTTTTCACCTATCAGGCAGAAGTCACCCTGGACATCAATGCGGATGAGAAGGACAGGCAGAAAGTCCTGGAGACCGCAGAGAACCGGGAGGGCGTCACAGACACGGCACTGATCGCAAGAAAGAGCGTTACGCTCCTTCATGACGGAAATGAGAGAGACGCGGATGTTTTTATCCCTCAGAAGACGGATGACATCGACAATTTCCTGGTCTTAAGGGATCGGATCAGCGGCGAGCGCTGGGAGTTTCCGGAGAGCGGAGCCTACCTTTCGGAGAAGACTGCGAAGATGCTGGGCGTATCTGTAGGGGATACCATTGAAGTGGAATATGAGAGCAGTGACAGCGGGGAAGAGGCTTCGGCGTCCGACGGAACTGCTGAAAAAAAGAAACTTGATATTAAAATAACAAAAATTTCAGAGAATTATATCCTGCACTATCTTTTCCTTTCCGCGGCTGAATGGGAAAAGATGACCGGAGAGGAGCCGGAGTTTCATAAGCTTCTGATCAACTATGACAAGAAGACGGCAAAAGAAGAGGACAGCTTCGGGGAAGACCTCCTGAATCTGGACGGCTGCAGTGGTTTTTCCACCATCACGAACCTTGAAAAACAGATCGACGACATGCTGGGGGTTCTCAATGACGTCATGTGGGTGCTGATTGTGTCGGCGGGGCTTCTGGCCTTCGTGGTTCTCTACAACCTGAACAGTATCAATATTCTGGAGAGAAAGCGGGAGCTGGCGACGCTGAAAGTCCTCGGCTTTTACGACGGCGAGGTCGCCATGTATGTCTTCCGCGAGAATGTGATTCTTACCGTCTTCGGCATCGTCTTCGGCTATGTCTTCGGCACAATTCTTCACCGATTCACGATCGTCACCGTGGAAGTGGATCTCATGATGTTCGGGCGGACCATCAGCAGGGAGAGCTATATTCTCTGCGCGGCGCTGACGCTGGGATTTTCACTGGCGGTGAATCTTTTCATGAACCGCAGCCTGAAGAAAATCGATATGATCGAGTCGCTGAAGAGTGTGGAATGAGTTTTTTCAGTGAGGTTGGAGTACGCAATGTATTTCCAGCCTCACTTTTTTTTCGACAACGTTGAGTTTCATGTGCTTAAAGCGTTGTAATGTTGTCAATTCACTCAAAAACATTTATAATTGACAGCAGAACATTCGAAAATATCCGATATTATCTGACGGATATCAAAGAGGAAGGCGGTTGAAGATGAAACATAAAGGCGTGATCTGGAAAGACAGAAAGAGAAATTTTCTCGGACTTCCGTGGACATTTACGGTATACACAATGGCAGAGGACAGACTCTTTGTTGATACGGGGCTTCTGACCTCCAGAGAGGATGAGGTGAGACTCTATCGCATTACGGATCTCTCCCTCACCAGAAGTCTCTGGCAGCGGATTATCGGCACGGGAACCATTCACTGTACCTCCGCAGATCCGACACTCGGAAACTTTGACCTTACCAATATCAAAAAGCCCCACGAGACGAAAGAGAAAATCTCCAGACTCGTGGAGAAGGCAAGGGCGAAGGCCAAAGTATATATGCGTGAAGACATGCACTCCGGTCATCACTTCGACGGCGATCACTGCCTTGCGGAGAGTGAGGGGAATGGCAGCTGGGATCACGACGACGAACTCGAGGATTTTGAAGAGACCGTACGTTAACCGGAGGTGATTCGGAAAAACGTGTGTAAAACCGGGGAACGAACAGTCGAACCCGTTTTTTGTCTCATAGGAAATTGCTTCGCATTCCCTATGAGACAAAACGCTCCGCTTAGATGCCTTAGTCACTGATCTCAACAACCAGGTAGGCCTCTCTTCCTGTAATGCCATCCTCTGCCAGATAATGGACAAAGAAGGTTCCATCCTTGCCGAGCATATTTTCACGGAACGCCCGATATTTGTCATCTTTGATCTCCAGCCGCTCCCAGGTACCCTTCTCTTTGATGTCCGTAAGTATCTGCAGTATCGGATCCGGAATACCCAGATGGAACCCCGCCACGCCCAGGTCATTCTCTGTCATCGCCTCAGGATTCGACGGAGAAAACCACGCGTTCAAGAAACGCCTGAGAACGTCATTGGATCGGATATAACACCCCATTCCGTCCCCGGACACCTCCAAAACACCGGCGGGCATTTTGCCTTCTTCCACACCGTTTTGGAGGTGTCCGGGGACGGAATGGGGTGTTATATCCGGTCCAATGACGTTCTCAGGCGTTTCTTGAACGCGTGGTTTTCTCCGTCGAA
>JAIKXQ010000019.1 GCA_024684035.1 Eubacterium sp.
AGATGTAACAGCCGTTGGCGACGAGGGCGGATTTGCGCCGAACCTTCTGAAGAGCGACGAAGAAGCCATTGAGAAGATTCTTGAGGCCATCAAGGCTGCAGGCTTCGAGCCTGGCAAGGACTTCATGATTGCCATGGATGCTGCTTCCTCCGAGTGGAAGAGCGAGAAGGGCATAGGCTTCTACAGACAGCCGAAGTCCGGCAAAGAGTTCACCTCCGACGAGCTTATCGCTCACTGGGAGTCCCTGGTGGACAAATATCCGATCATCTCCATCGAGGACGGTCTGGATGAGGAAGACTGGGAAGGCTGGAAGAAGATGACAGAGAAAATCGGACACAAGGTTCAGCTTGTGGGCGACGATCTCTTTGTCACCAATACGGAGAGACTCTCCAAGGGAATCGGCCTTGGAGCAGGCAATTCCATCCTGATCAAGCTCAATCAGATCGGTTCTGTATCCGAGACTCTGGAGGCAATCAAGATGGCTCACAAGGCCGGCTACACAGCGATTTCCTCCCACCGTTCCGGTGAGACCGCAGATACAACGATCGCGGATCTGGCTGTTGCACTCAATACCTGCCAGATTAAGACCGGAGCGCCGAGCCGTTCCGAGCGTGTGGCGAAATACAATCAGCTGCTCCGCATCGAGGAGGAACTGGGGGCATCCGCTGTCTATCCGCAGATGGGCGCGTTTAACGTAAAGAAATAAGGGGAAGCTCCTGCAGGCCGGGTACTTCCTACAACCGGCGGGGAGCAATGCTTCCCGCCGCTTTGCGGAAGTCCGGGCGAGAATGACGCATTATTAGGAAAGACAAAAAACAGCCCTATGTAAACACGCAGGGAGGGCAGATTACCCTAACCGTGTGCCGGGGGCGGCTGTATAAAATGAAAGGGGAAGACATGACAGAACAGGAGAGAAATTTCTTGGAGATCTCGGAGCTGAAGAAGGGATTCGGAAGCGGCGACAACAGACAGGAAGTGCTTCGAGGCATGGATTTTTCTGTGAAGAAAGGAGAATTCTGTGTGCTGCTCGGACCTTCCGGTTCCGGCAAATCGACACTGCTGAATATCATCGGCGGCATTGAGACCCCGGATGAAGGCTACGTGAAGATCAACGGAGACAAGCTGGAGGATATGAATGAAAAACAGCTGACGATGTACCGCAGGAGACACCTCGGCTATGTCTTTCAGATGTACAACCTGATTCCGAACCTGAACGTGAAGGAGAATATCGAGGTGGGGGCATATCTGTCGGATTCGCCGCTGGACATCGATGAGCTGCTTCACACGCTTGGACTCTGGGAGCACAGGTACAAGCTTCCGAACCAGCTCTCCGGAGGTCAGCAGCAGAGGGTTTCCATCGGAAGAGCCATTGTCAAGAATCCGGATATTCTGCTCTGCGATGAGCCCACGGGAGCCCTGGATTACAAGACCTCGAAGGAGATTCTGGCGCTCATCGAGGAGGTCAATCAGAAATACGGAAATACGGTGATCATGGTCACACACAACGAGGCCATCAAACAGATGGCGGATCACGTGGTCAAATTAAGGGACGGTGTGGTAAGACACAACAACATCAATCAGGAAAAAATTGCAGCGACCGAACTTGACTGGTAAGGGGGGAGGAAGATGAAGAAAACAAATCGAATCAGAAATCCGCTCATTCGCAGAGTGCCAAGGGAATTTGTGTGTGACTGGCGCAAATACGCGGTCATCTTTTTGTTTCTCGTCCTCATGATCGGTGCCATCTCCGGCCTGTGTGTGTCGAACGACAGTATGCTGCAGTCGCTGAATGAGAATGTGACGAGATTAAAACTCGAGGACGGCCATTTTGAACTGGCTGCAAAAGCGGACAGCGATCTTTTGGATCGGCTGCAGAAGACAAAAGTCTCTGTAAAGATCAAAGAAAATTTTTACAAAGACGAAAAAGAAGATAACAATCTGGATGGAAAAAAAGACGGTACCATCCGCCTGTATGCACGCGGCGACAAGCTGAACCGGGCGGATCTCTTCGAAGGAAAACTCCCGGAGAAGTCAGATGAGATTGCCATCGATCACAGACATGCCGGTGACGCCGGTGTGGAGATCGGAGATACGATCAGACTCTCCGGTAAAAAATACAAGGTGACAGGTTTTGTCTCCTATGTGAATTATTCCACCATGTATGAAAAGAACACAGACGTGATCTTTGACGCCCTGCATTTCGATGTGGGAATGGTGACAAAGGAAGGCTTTGACCGACTGCCCGGCGAGACCCATTATAATTACGCCTGGAACTACACAAAGCGTCCGAAAGACGCGGAGGAGGAGAAGAAACTCTCGGACAAGTATGTCAAGGAAATCGCGAAGGAGACAATGGCCTTCGGCAATGCCATGACCAATTACCTTCCGTCCTATCTGAACCGGGCGATTCACTTCGCGCCGGACGACATGGAGAACGACAAGACCATGGGAGCTGTCATGCTCTATGTGCTGGTGGCAGTCCTCGCTTTTATTTTTGCCCTGACCATCAGTTCCACGATTGAGAAGGAATCATCCGTCATCGGAACCTTGCGCGCCATGGGCTTTACGAAGGGGGAACTGATCCGCCATTACCTCTCGGTGCCGGTGATCGTAACGCTCATCTCAGGCCTGATCGGAAATCTGCTTGGTTATACCCTCTTCAAAGACCTGATGATGAAGGCCTATTACAACAGCTACAGTCTGCCCAGGCCAAGAATCTATTTCAATATGGACGCGCTGGTGCAGACCACCCTTCTTCCCATTGTCATCATGTTTGTGGTGAACCTTTTTATCATCACCAGATCCATGCAGCACACACCGCTGCAGTTCCTGAGGGGAGACCTGCGGAAAAAGAAAAGAGAAAAGGCAGTGCGGCTGCCGGCCTGGAGTTTCCTCCGGCGCTTCCGTCTGCGCATCATCCTGCAGAACTTTATCGGTTATGTCGTTCTGATGCTGGGCATCTTCAGCGTCTCCGTGATGCTGATCCTTGGAATCGGTATGCCGGCGACTCTGGACTACTACAAGGACAACGCAGGAAATATGATGTTCGCGAATTACCAGTATGTTCTGAAAAGCTGCGTGGACGAGACCGGTAAAGAAATCACCACAGAGAATTCCGACGCGGAGAAATTCGATCTGCGGGAGCTGGAACTTCAGCTGGATATGCACAAGGAGAATGTTTCCGTCTACGGAGTGACAGAGGACAGCAGCTATATCAGCATACCGGATAACCTGACCGGCAAATCCGTCTGGATCTCTGACGATTACGCAGAGAAATTCGGACAGAAGGTGGGAGATACCATCACCCTTCGCGAGAAGTATGAAGATAAAGAGTACTCCTTCAAAGTCAGGGGAATTGTCACGAAGGCCAGCGGAATTTCCGTCTTCATGCCGAGAAAGAACTTCGAGACCCGCTTCGGTCTGGAAGAGGGGCAGTTCACCGGATACTTCAGCGACACGAAGATCAAAGACATCAAAGAAGCGTATATCGCCTCGGTGATCACCTCTGAGGCCATCACGAGAATGGCAGGGCAGCTGGATCACAGCATGGGAGCCATCATGAAAATGTTCCAGGTAATCTGCATCATCCTGGCCGTAGTTCTTCTCTACCTTCTCACGAAGATCATTATCGAGAAAAACGAGGGATCCATCTCCATGACAAAGATCCTCGGCTACCGAAACAAGGAGATCGCCTCCCTCTACATCACCAGTACGACCATCGTCGT